>NZ_JASCPN010000018.1:0-83897 GCF_029960155.1 Pseudomonas sp. PS01300
AAAAGGCCACCGCGCTCTTGATGGCCGAGGAACACGAGCGTTCGCGTTAATCGATCCGCTCCGCTCTGAAGAGCCTGTTGATCTGTTGTGCTCGGTATTTGAAGTCACCCGATCTTGCTACTACGCGCACTGCCGAAAACGTCGAATTCCCGACGTTGAGCGGCTGGTTTTACGCAGTCGAGTGAACGAACTGTTCACCCAAAGCCGCAGCGCGGCGGGCAGCCGAAGCATCATGTTCATGATGCGCGAGGACGGCATAGAAATTGGGCGCTTCAAGGTGCGTAAGCTAATGAGCGAAATGAAGCTAATCAGTAAGCAACCCGGTTCACATGCCTACAAAAAAGCGACGGTCGAGCGACCAGATATCCCGAACGTGCTGGATCGAGCGTTCACCGTATCGGCACCAAACGAAGTTTGGTGCGGTGACATCACTTATGTCTGGGCTCAAGGTCGCTGGCACTATTTGGCTGCCGTCATCGATCTATTCGCCCGCCGCGTGGTGGGCTGGGCATTTTCAGCGAAGCCCGATGCCGACCTGGTGATCAAGGCATTGGACATGGCCTATGAACAGCGTGGTCGGCCACAGAGCGTGCTGTTTCACAGCGACCAAGGCAGCCAATACGGCAGCCGAAGCTTCCGTCAGCGGCTGTGGCGTTATCGGTTCAAACAGAGCATGAGTCGACGGGGAAACTGCCACGACAACGCGCCGATGGAGCGGTTGTTGCGCAGTTTGAAAACAAAATGGGTGCCAACAGGGGGATACATGAGTGCTTCCCTGGCACAGCAGGATATTGGTCGGTTTTTGATGCAGCGCTACAACTGGCAACGGCCACACCAATTCAACGGCGGACTAGCGCCCGCCGTGGCTGAAGAAAAACTTAACGCAGTGTCCGGGATTAGTTGACCACTACAGATACCACCTGGGATACCAAACCGCCTGGAACTCAGAAAACCTCGAAAGCCTCAAAAAAAAGCCCTTAAATCCCCGTATTTACTGGATTTCAGGCACAAAAAAAGACGTCCGTGGACGTCTTTAGATGTTGAATTGGTGGAGCCGGGGGGATTTGAACCCCCGTCCGCCAGTACTCCGCTGTCGGTACTACATGCTTAGCCGTGTCTATTGAGTTAATCCGCAGCCGCCCGACGGGCAGGGTGCTTTGGACGAGTTGGGTAAGTTTTAGTCGCTTTGCCCCCAACGTGCTACACGACGATCCTGTTCTGTATGACAATCACTTCGGGTTTACAGGCATCCCCTAGTGATTGCTGGAGCCGAAGCTACCAGGAGAGCGGGCTCGGCTGCTTACGCAGCGAGAGCGTAACCCTCGTAGTTTTCGTCATTGGCAACTATAGAAAGTTGCAACAGTGGATTTACGAGTTCTGTTACCAACTCGGCATGCACCTAGAGTTTCATCACCGGCGTCGAATCCTAATCGGCCCCATTTTTTACTGCTCTAGCGCTAGCACCGTTTCGGGTGCATGTGACGGAGTATACGCCATCGGTCGGGCGACGTCGACTACCGGTCCGGTCGCCCACCGAGGTTACTGACCGTTGCCGCCCTTGTCGGTCTTCTCGAGGCGCGACAGCACCTTGGCGCTGATGGTGATGCAATCCTTGTCGTTGCCCGCCGCCTGCGCGGCCTTGGCGTCAGCCACGTGCTGCTTCAGCGCATCGTCCAGCCCTTCGGAGGTCGCGCCCATGGTTGCCATCTGGTCGTCGATCTTCTGCAGGTTGCTGGTACACAGGTCTTTATCCGCCGCGAACACAGGCGAGGCTAGCAGTGCGGCGCTGAGGAACAGTCCGGTAATCGCAGTACGCTTCATGTGAATCTCCTTGGCTGGGAAGGCCTCAGGATAAGGGGCCTATTTGCATGGACTGCGGCCGATGCCAGGGGTTCAGACGGATGTTGTGGCAGATGGCCGGTTCGCCGGCAAGGCCAGCTCCTGCCGGTGTGCAGGAGCCGCCTTGGCTCACAGCGCCCTGGCTCTGGTCACCCGGTCCACCAGGTACACCAGGCCGTGATAGTCGATGCCGCCATGCTCGCTCAAGCCGATTTCACAGGTGCGGCTGGTGGAGATGCCTTCGCTGCAGTACTGCACGGCGTCCTTTAGGCTGCGCAGTGAATGTGCGTTCAGTTCGGGGGTGGTGAAGCCCTTGTCGCCGGCGAACCCGCAGCAGTGGATGCCCTCGGGTATCACCACCTCTTTGCTGCAACGCCGCGCCAGGTCGATCAGGGCCTGGCTCTCGCCCAGGTGCTGGGTGCTGCAGGTCACGTGCACGGCAATCGGTGCGTCCTGCGGGGTGAACTCCAGCTTGTCCACCAGGTGGGTGCGGATGAAGCGCACCGGGTCATACAGGTCCAGGCGCGAGTCCTTGAGGTCTTGCACCAGGCGCAAGGTGCACGGGCTGGTGTCGCAGTAGATCGGGTCTAGCCCGCCGCGGCTGGCATGCAGCAGCGCGCCGATCAGTTCCTGGCGCTTGTGCTCGGCCTGTTCGGCATAGCCCTTGGAGGCGAACGGCTGACCGCAGCACAGGCTGTCCTGGTTCTCGGGGAACACCACCTGGTAGCCGGCCTTTTCCAGCAGGCCGCGGGTCTTGTCCAGCAGCGAGGTCTGTTCGCGATCGCCAGCGGCCGGGCCCATGACGCGCGATACGCAGGCCGCCAGGTACACCACGCGGGGCCGCGCATCGTTGCTCGCCGGGCTGAACTGGATGGGCTGCAGGGGCTGCGGCATGGCCGGCGTCCAGAGCGGCAGGCGGCCGTTGCTGGCTTTGCTCAGCGATTGGCTGATGCGGGCCATACGGGGCGCGCCCAACAGGCGGCGGGCACCGTTGGCTGCGCGCAGGGTGAGGCGGGCGCCGCTTAGCGCGGTGTGGAAATGCTCCGCCAGCCAGTCGGCTGTCTTCACGTGGCTGGCAGCCTGGGCGCGCAGTTTCTTCACCAGTTCGCCGGTGTTGATGCCTACCGGGCAGCGCTGGGCGCACAAGCCGGTGGCGGCGCAGGTGTCGATGCCCTGGTACTGGTAGTCGCGTTCAAGCGCGGTGGTATCGACCCCGGCGCGCTTCTTGGCCTGGATGTCGCGCCACATCACGATGCGCTGGCGCGGGCTCAGGGTCAGCCCCTTGGACGGGCACACCGGTTCGCAGAAGCCGCACTCGATGCACTTGTCGACGATCTCGTCGGCGGCCGGCAACGGCTTGAGGTTTTTAAGGTGGATCTGCGGGTCGTTGCTGAGCACCACATCCGGGTTGAGGATACCGTTGGGGTCGAGCAGGCGCTTGAGCGTCCACATCAGCTGGTAGGCATCGTGGCCCCATTCCAGTTCGACGAACGGCGCCATGTTGCGCCCGGTGCCATGCTCGGCCTTGAGCGAACCGCCGAATTCGACCGCCACCAGGTGCGCCACGTCGTCCATGAACGCCTGGTAGCGGGCGACCTCTTCGGCACTGTTGAAACCCTGGGTGAACACGAAGTGCAGGTTGCCCTCCAGCGCATGGCCGAACAGGATGGCTTCGTCATAGTGGTGCCGCTCGAACAGCTCGATCAGGCGGTTGACGCCGATGGCCAGTTGCTCGACCGGGAAGGTCACGTCTTCGATGATGACCGTGGTGCCGGTCTTGCGCACGGCGCCGACGGCCGGGAAGGTGTCCTTGCGGATGGCCCAGAGCTTGGCGTTTTCCTTGGCGTCTTCGGTGAAGTCGACCTGTTTCTCGACCGGAAATTGCGCCAGCGAGGCCATGATCAGGCCCAACTGCTCGTGCAGCAGTGTCTGGGTGGCAGCGCGGGACTCGATCAGCAGGGCGCACGCACCCTCGGACAGCTGCTGCACGAAGGCCGGCATGCCGGGCTTGTCCTGCACCGAGCGCAGGCTGCGCCGGTCTAGCAGTTCCACGGCCGATACCGGCTGGCTTTTCAGCACGGTGACGGCGGTGCAACAGGTTTCCACGTCCGGGAACACGATCAGCGCCGACGCCTTGTGCGGGTGATCGATCACGGTGTCGTAGGTAACCGCGCTGATGAAGCCCAGGGTGCCCTCGGAGCCCACCAGCAGGTGGTTGAGGATGTCCAGTGGCTGGTCGTAGTCGACCAGCGCGTTGAGCGACAGGCCGGTGGTGTTCTTGAGCCGGTACTTGTGGCGGATTTTCGCGGCCAGTTCGGTGTTGGCGCGGGTCTCGCGACCCAGGCGCGCGAGCGATTCGAGCAGGTCGGCATGGCTGCTCTGGAAGGCCGCGACGCTGGCTGGGTCTTCGCTGTCCAGGCGGGTACCGTCGGCCAGCACCAGGCGCAGGCCGGCCAGGGTGTGGTAGGTGTTCTGGGCGGTGCCGCAGCACATGCCACTGGCATTGTTGGCAACGATGCCGCCGATCTTGCAGGCGTTGATGGACGCCGGGTCGGGGCCGATCTTGCGTCCGAACGGCGCCAGCCAGGCGTTGGCCTGGGCGCCGATCACGCCAGGTTGCAGGCGGATCTGCCGGCCTTGCTCGCGAATCTCGCGCCCGTTCCAGTTGTCGCCCAGCACGATCAGCACCGAGTCGCTGATGGCCTGGCCCGACAGGCTGGTGCCGGCGGCGCGGAAGGTCACCGGCACGCGGTCGCGCTGGGCCAGCTGGAGCAGGCCCACCACTTCGTCTTCGCTTTCCACGCGCACCACCAGCTTGGGGATCAGCCGGTAGAAGCTGGCGTCGGTACCGAAGGCCAGGGTAGACGTGGGGTCGTCGAAGCGGCGCTCACGGGGGATCAGGCGTTCAACCGAGTCGAGAAACGCGGTGGGCAGGCTCATGCAAACTCCTCGCGGGGCCACGGCGTCTATCGCGCCGCGTGCCCCGGACAATCAGGCGGTGATGGGGCAGGCGGTCAGGCGCCGAATTCGCGTACCAGCGAATCGCGAGTGATCTCGCTGATGGACTTGGCGCCGGTCAGCACCATGGCCACGCGCATTTCCTTTTCGAACAGGTCGAGCAGGTTCTTCACGCCGGCTTCGCCTGCGGTGGCGAGGGCATAGAGGAAGGCACGGCCGATCAGTACGGTGTCTGCGCCCAGAGCGATCATGCGCACCACGTCCAGGCCGCTGCGGATACCGGAATCGGCAAGGATCTTCAGGTCGCCCTTGACCGCATCGGCGATGGCCGGCAGGGCACGGGCGCTGGACAGCACGCCGTCGAGCTGGCGACCGCCGTGGTTGGACACCACGATGCCGTCGGCACCGAACTTCACGGCGTCGCGCGCGTCGTCCGGGTCGAGAATACCCTTGATCACCATCGGGCCATCCCAGAACTCGCGGATCCATTCCAGGTCTTTCCAGGAAATCGACGGGTCGAAGTTGGCGCCCAGCCAGCCGATGTAGTCGGCCAGGCCGGTGGGGCTGCCGCGGTATTTGGAGATGTTGCCCAGGTCGTGGGGCTTGCCCAGCAGGCCTACATCCAGCGCCCACTGGGGGTGGGTCATGGCCTGCCACATGCGCCGCAGCGGTGCGTTAGGGCCGCTCATGCCAGAGTGGGCGTCACGGTAGCGTGCGCCGGGTACGGGCATGTCCACGGTGAACACCAGGGTGGTCACGCCGGCGGCCTTGGCACGCTCCAGGGCATTGCGCATGAAGCCGCGGTCCTTGAGCACATAGAGCTGGAACCACATGGGCCGGTCGATGGCCGGGGCCACTTCCTCGATCGGGCACACGGACACGGTCGACAGGGTGAAGGGGATGCCCTTGGCCGCCGCGGCACGTGCCGCCTGCACCTCGCCGCGCCGGGCGTACATGCCGGTCAGGCCGACCGGTGCCAGGGCCACGGGCATGCTCAGGGTTTCATCGAACAGGCGGGTCTCGAGGCTGAGCTCGGACATGTTCTTCAGAACGCGCTGGCGCAGGGCGATGCTGGCCAGGTCTTCGACGTTGTGGCGCAGGGTGTACTCGGCGTAGGCGCCGCCGTCGGCGTAGTGGAACAGGAAGGGCGGCAGCTTGCGTTGGGCTGCGGCGCGGTAGTCGGTAGAGGCTGAAATGATCATGGTGTCTCGCAGCGTCGGTTGAAAGGGGCAGCTGCCGGGCGCCCTTGGGGCGCCCGGCCTCTTTCACTTTAGTGAACCAGCATGCCGGTCAGCCAGTACGCCTGGATCAAGGTGATCAGGCCGACGATGGTGGCGAAGAACAAGCTGTGCTTGAGGGTGAAACGGAACAGGTCCGACTCTTTGCCAACCAGCCCGGTGGCCGCGCATGCCACGGCGATGGACTGTGGCGAGATCATCTTGCCGGTAACGCCGCCGCTGGTGTTGGCGGCCACCAGCAGGGTGTCGTTGACCCCGATCTGGTGCGCGGTGGTGGCTTGCAGCGAGCTGAACAGAGCGTTGGACGAAGTGTCCGAACCGGTCAGGAACACGCCCAGCCAGCCAAGGAACGGCGAGAAGAACGGGAACGCTGCGCCGGTGCCGGCCAGAACCAGGGCCATGGTCGACGACATGCCCGAGTAGTTGGTGACGAAGGCAAAGGCCAGCACCATGCCGATCGACAGGATCGGCCAACGCAGTTCGAAGAAGGTTTCCTTCAGCGTGGTCAGGCCGGTCTTGAAGTTGATCTTCAGCACCAGCATCGACAGCAGCGCGGAGAAGAAGATCGCGGTACCGGTGGCCGAGATCGGGTCGAGCTTGAACACCGCCGGCATGGCGGTCGGGGCGGCGACGATCGGCGCGGTCTTGATCACCAGCTGGTCAAGGTGCGGGATGGCGAAGTTGAACACCCAGCTGTACATCGAACCACCGGCGGCAAAGGCTGCCTTGAATGGCTTGAGGGTCCAGATGGTGACCAGCACGGTGAGGATCAGGAACGGCGACCAGGCCTTGAAGATCTCGCCGAAGCTGTATGGCGAAGGCTGGCTGCCGCCACCGTTGACCACGGCTGCACCGACGCTGCCGGTGGCGGTGGTCATCGAGCGCTTGGGCTGCCAGACCTTGAGGAACAGGGTCAGGGAGATCAGGCTGGCCAGTGCCGAGGTGATGTCCGGCAGTTCCGGGCCGATGAAGTTGGAGGTGAAGTACTGGGTGACGGCGAAGCTCAGGCCGGCCACCAGGGCTGCAGGCCAGGTCTCCTTGACGCCGCGCAGGCCGTCCATCATGAACACCAGCCAGAACGGCACGAACAGCGACAGCAACGGCAATTGACGACCGGTCATGGCGCCGATCTTGAAGGCGTCGATACCGGTGACCTGGCCGGCCACGATGATCGGGATACCCAGGGCGCCGAAGGCCACCGGGGCAGTGTTGGCGATCAGGCACAGGCCGGCGGCGTACAGCGGGTTGAAACCCAGGCCCACCAGCAGTGCAGCGGTAATGGCCACGGGTGCGCCGAAGCCTGCCGCGCCTTCCAGGAAGGCGCCGAAGCAGAAGCCGATCAGCAGAACCTGCAGACGCTGGTCGTCGGTGATCGACAGCACCGAGCTGCGGATCACTTCGAACTGGCCACTCTTGACCGTCAGTTTGTACAGGAACACCGCCGCGACGATGATCCAGGCGATGGGCCACAGGCCATAGGCAAAACCGTACCCGGCAGCAGCCAGTGCCATGTCGGCGGGCATCTGGAAGGCGAAGATGGCGACCAGGATCGACAGCGCCAGCGTGATGCTGCCTGCCACATGACCCTTGAGGCGGAACACGGCCAGCGCCAGGAAGAAGAACACGATAGGGATGACTGCCGCCAGGGCGGACAGGCCGAGACTACCAAGCGGACTATAGAGTTGTTGCCAGGTTTGCATATGGGGTGGCCCCTAATTGTTGTTGGTCATGCAGTGGCATTGGATAATTGGTCATACCAATTTACAATGTCGAGCCGCTAGGTTAAGAGCCCTGTGGTGGGTGTGTCAATTTGCCCCGCTAAAACTTTCGTCGGACGGTTGAAAAAAGGTCGGCTGAGCGGCTTCGAAATTCGCCAACTGGTGGGTGTGACGTGGGCACCGATAGGCCAAAATAGGCGGCCCCGAACGAACTCGGGATTGTGGAGAGCATGTGATGGTTTTCAACCAGGTCCGCCAACGCCGTTTGTCCGACGATATCGTCGAGCGGCTTGAGGGGATGATTCTTGAAGGCACCTTGACCGCCGGCGAGCGGTTGCCGGCCGAGCGGCAACTGGCCGAGCAGTTCGGGGTGTCACGCCCGTCGTTGCGCGAGGCGATCCAGAAGCTGGTAGCCAAGGGCATGCTGGTGAGCCGACAGGGTGGCGGCAATTATGTTGCCCAGTCGATGGGGTCGACGTTCAGCGACCCCTTGTTGCAATTGCTGGAGAACAATCCGGAGGTCGAACGCGACCTGCTGGAGTTTCGTCATACGCTGGAGGCGTCGTGTGCCTATTACGCCGCATTGCGTGCCACCGCGGTGGATCGCGAGCGGTTGAAGGTGGCGTTCGATGCGCTGCAGGACTGTTATGCGCGTGCCGATGAGGTGAGCCGCGCCGAGGAAGGGGCGGCGGATGCGTCGTTCCACCTGGCGATTGCCGAGGCCAGCCATAACGCGGTGCTGCTGCATACCATTCGCGGGTTGTTCGACCTGCTCAAGCGCAACGTGGTGACCAACATCGGCGGTATGTACAAGCAGCGCAGCGAGACCCGCGACATGCTGATTGCGCAGCACCGGGACCTGTACCTGGCGATTGTCGAAGGGCGTGCGCAGGATGCACGGGAGGTGTCGAGCCAGCACATTCTGTATGTGCAGGAGGTGCTCGAAGAGGTGCGTCAGGAAGTGCAGCGGGTCGCGCGGGCAGAGCGGCGCAACGGGCGCTAGACAAGTGTTGCGGCTTTCGCCGGCAAGGCCGGCTCCTACAGGGTTTCGCTTGGCCTGTAGGAGCCGGCTTTGCTGGCAAAGTGGCTAGAGCAGGCGTGCCTACTCGTCGCGGCCCTTGCTGCGTACGGCGCGCTGCAACTCGCGATCGGAATCACGCTCGCGCTGGGTATCGCGCTTGTCGTATTCCTTCTTGCCCTTGCCCAGAGCAATCTCGCACTTGATCAAGTGCTTGCTCCAGTACATCGACAAGGCCACGCAGGTATAGCCCTTCTGCTGTACGCCCACGAACAGGCGCTCCAGCTCGCGGCGATTGAGCAGCAGTTTACGGGTACGGGTCGGGTCGGCGATCACGTGGGTGCTGGCTGCGGTCAGGGGGGTGATATGGCAACCCATCAGCCATGCTTCACCGTCCTTGAGCAGCACGTAGCTGTCCACAAGATGCGCCTTGCCGGCACGCAGACTTTTTACTTCCCAACCGGACAGGACCAATCCGGCCTCGAACTTGTGCTCGATGAAGTAATCGTGACGCGCCTTTTTATTCTGCGCGATGGTCCCTGTCGGATGCTTCTTTTGTTTAGCCATAGGGGCGGCATTATAGGCAGTCGTCGCGCTGTCGGCTACGGGGTAGCGGTACGCTTGAGCCGTTGGAGTGAATCCCGGACAATACGCGCTGTTTTTCCTCTTGATGCGCTATGTGGCGCCCCTCGGCATTCGCATCGTGTTTACCGCTCAGCTTTGGAAGTGACGCCTGGATGACTACCCATATTCAACGTTCGGCACTGTTGCCGTACCCCGCTCAGGCGCTGTATGACCTGGTGAATGACGTCGCCCGCTATTCGGAATTTCTGCCGTGGTGCTCCTCTAGCACGGTGCTGGAGCAGAGCGAGACCCTGATGCGAGCGCGAGTCGAGGCGGCCAAGGGCGGCATGAGCCAGAGTTTTGTAACGCGAAATGAGTTGGTGCCAGGGCAGTCCATCGAGATGAACCTTGAGGAGGGGCCGTTCAATCAGTTGCACGGGCTGTGGACGTTCAAGGCACTCGGTGACAAGGCCTGCAAGATCAGCCTGGACCTGTCGTTCGATTACGCCGGGCCGCTGGTGCGCGCCACCCTGGGGCCGATCTTCAACCAGGCGGCCAACACCCTGGTGGATGCGTTCTGCCAGCGGGCCAAGCAACTCAATGGCTGAGCCGATGCTGCCCATCGAAGTGGTCTACGCCACCGCCGAGCAGCAGCTGTTGCTGGCGCTGGAGGTGCCAGCGGGTACGTCGGTGAGCGAGGCGGTTCGCTTGTCGGGCATCGCCGGGCAGTTGCCGGGCGTGTCGATCGGGGATTGCCCGATGGGTATCTTTGGCAAGGTGGTTGCGTCGCAGCATCCGGTCGAGGCGGGTGATCGGATCGAGCTGTATCGGCCGCTGCTGATCGTCCCCAAGGAGGTGCGCAAACAGCGCGCGGCCAAGGTAGCCAGGGTGTTCAAGAAGGCCAAGCGGTGAAGCGCCGCGCATGAAAAAGCCCGGAATGATCCGGGCTTTTTATTGCCTGCGCCTTGCTTACTGCGGCGAGGTGTCCAGCGGTTCCGGCACTGGAACCGGAATGACTTCGATGGTATCGACGTCGCGCTGGATCGTGTCTTCCAGCGAGCCAGGCTTGGCGGGGGCTTCCTGCTTGGCAGGTGTCTCGCCTTCGGCAGGGCTGACAGTGGTGCCCGCTGCGCCGCCAAGGATTTCCTGATCGCGGCTCACACCCGGCATGAAGTCACCCGACAGGCTGGCGAGCTGGTCGTTCTCGTTGAAGAACACGCTCATCCGTTCCTGCTGGCGCTCGCCCCCACCTGGTTGCAGACTGTACAGGTAGTCCCAACGGTTGGTGTGGAAGGTGTCCTGGATCAGAGGGTTGCCCATGATAAACCGTACTTGCCGGCGGGTCATTCCCGGCCGCAATTGGTCTATCATGTCCTGCGTGACGACATTGCCCTGCTGGATGTCGATTTTGTAAACCCCGGGGAACGAGCAACCGGCGAGTGCGAGCAGTCCCACAAAGGTGAGGCTGGTTAGCAAGAGCTTGGTGTTTTGCATCGGTGGGCGACTTCCACTATCTTGGCTGGACAACGTAAACCCCGATCATACCCGTATTCAGAGAAGCTGCGAAGCAGCATCGGCGAGAAAGCTGACCATGGTTGAAAATAGCGAATTACGCAAAGCCGGTCTCAAGGTGACCCTGCCTCGAGTCAAGATTCTACAGATGCTCGACTCCACCGAGCAGCGCCACATGAGTGCTGAAGACGTCTACAAGGCGTTGATGGAGGCAGGCGAGGACGTCGGTCTGGCCACGGTTTACCGTGTTCTGACCCAGTTCGAGGCGGCAGGTCTTGTCGTTCGTCACAACTTCGACGGCGGTCATGCAGTGTTTGAACTGGCCGACGGCGGCCACCACGACCATATGGTCAACGTGGAGTCTGGCGAAGTCATCGAGTTCTTCGATGCCGAAATCGAAAAGCGTCAGAAGGAAATCGTGCTGGAGCACGGCTACGAGTTGGTAGATCACAATCTCGTGCTGTACGTGCGCAAGAAAAAGTAAGCACTTTGCTTTGAATTGCACGGCATTGAAGGCGACCCTGGGGTCGCCTTCGTGCTTTGTGGGGGCTGTAATGTTGTACGCCGGCAAAGCCGGCTCCTGCGGGGGCAGTCAGGCTTTGCTGGTGACGACCATCTTTCTGGCATGCGCCAGCGATTCCTTGGTCAGGTCGATGCCGCCCAGCATGCGCGCCACCTCTTCGACCCGCTCGCGTTTGCCCAGGCTCGCCACCGCCGTATGGGTCGCATCGCTGTTGCGCACCTTGTGCACGAACAGGTGATGGTGGCCCTGCGCGGCAACCTGCGGCAGGTGGGTGACCGTCAATACCTGCCCACGCTCGCCCAGGCGACGCAACAGCTGCCCCACGATTTCCGCAGTCGGCCCGCCGATACCCACGTCGACTTCGTCGAACACCAGGGTCGGAATGCGCGAGGTCTGAGCGGTAATGACCTGGATCGCCAGGCTGATCCGTGACAATTCACCCCCGGAAGCCACCTTGGCCAGTGCCTTGAGCGGCTGGCCGGGGTTGGCGCTGACCAGCAGTTCGACCTGCTCCAGGCCCTGGGGCAACAAGTCTTCGCCACTGTTGGGGCGAAGTTCGATGCTGAAGCGTCCGCCAGGCATGCCCAGGCGCTGAATCTCAAGCTCCACCGCGCCAGCCAGCTGGGTCGCGGCCTGCTGGCGCAGGCGGCTCAGCTCCGAGGCCTTTTCCTGGTAATGGCGGGCAAAGGCGGCAAGTTCGTCACCCAGTCGGGCAATGGACTCGTCGTTGGCGTTGAGGCCTTCGAGCTCCTCCATCAAGCGTTGCTGCAGGTCGGCCAGCTCGCTGGGGTGCACGCGGTGTTTGCGCGCCAGGGTGTACAGGGCGTCGAGACGTTCTTCCAGCTGCTGCAGCCGCGCGGGGTCGGCGTCGAAATGGTCGAGAAAGCGGTTGAGCTCGCCCACTGCTTCTTCTACCTGAATCTGCGCACTGGCGATCATGTTGGCCGCCTCGGCCAGCGCCTTGGGGGCATTCTGTACGGCGGTCAGGCGATTGAGGCTGACGGTCAGCGCACTGAGCACATTGCCCGAGTCGCTCTCGCTGCAATGGTCGATGACCTGGCGGCAGATACCGAACAGGGCCTCTGCATTGGTCAGGTTCTTGTGTTCCTGTTCCAGCAGCTCAAGTTCGTTTTCGCCCAGGTTGAGGTTTTCCAGCTCTTCGAGCTGATAGCTGAGCAACTGGTGCTGCGCGCGCTGTTCGTCCCCGGAGTTGCTCAGCCGCTCGAGCTCCTGGCGGGTCTGCCGCCAGCGCTGCGCCGCCAGCTGCACCTGGCGTGCAAGGTCGGTGGCGCCGGCGTATTCGTCGAGCAGACGGCGATGGGTGTCGGTCTTCAGCAGCGACTGGTGTTCGTGCTGGCTGTGGATGTCGATCAGCAGCTCGCCCAGGGCCTTGAGGTCGCCCAGCGGGCAAGGCGTGCCGTTTATATAGCCGCGGCTGCGGCCTTCGGCGGTGATCACCCGGCGCAGTATGCACGGGCCGTCGGTGTCCAGGTCGCGCTCGGCCAGCC
The DNA here is from genome assembly GCF_029960155.1 of Pseudomonas sp. PS01300. Taxonomy (NCBI): domain Bacteria; kingdom Pseudomonadati; phylum Pseudomonadota; class Gammaproteobacteria; order Pseudomonadales; family Pseudomonadaceae; genus Pseudomonas; species Pseudomonas sp. PS01300. The sequence continues at coordinate 12,879 of NZ_JASCPN010000018.1, forward strand.
AGGTGCGGGCCTCGGGAATGTCGCCCAGGTCGAAGGTGGCCAGGATGTCGGCCTTGTCTGCCCCGGGGCGCACCACGCCGCTGTCGGCGCGATCACCCAGGGTGAGGCCGAGGGCATCGAGCATGATCGATTTGCCGGCCCCGGTTTCACCGGTGATGACGCTCATCCCGCGGGCGAGTTCGAGGTCCAGGTGTTCGACGATGGCGTAGTTGTGTACGGAAAGATGCACCAGCATTGGGGCGGCTCCCAGGCGTAAGGTCTGGTTATTTATACAGTGTTTTTAAAACCCCTGACAATGCTTGTGCTTAGTTTGATTCGGTTGCTCGGTGAGGGTTTTGATCGCAAGGGGTTATGAGGGTAATGCTGCGGACTGTTCATCAGCCCTTGAAGCTGCATTTTCAGACCCCATATAGCCGGCAGACGTGCGAGTAAGTTCGCTGACGAAATTGCAAAGGAGAGATTTTATGGCTGACGAACAGACGCTGGATGAACAGAATCTGAACGCCGAGGCGGCCGGCGATGAGCTGAGCACGCGCGTGCAGGTGCTCGAAGAGCAACTGGCGGCGGCCCAGGATCAATCCCTGCGCACCGCCGCAGACCTTCAGAACGTGCGCCGTCGCGCCGAGCAGGATGTCGAGAAGGCGCACAAGTTCGCCCTTGAGAAATTCGCTGGTGACCTGTTGCCGGTGATCGACAGCCTTGAGCGCGGCCTGGAGCTGTCCAGCGCCGAAGACGAGAGCATCCGCCCGATGCGTGAAGGCATCGAGCTGACCCTGAAGATGTTCCACGACACCCTCAAGCGCTACAACCTCGAGGCGATCGACCCGCACGGCGAACCATTCAACGCCGAACTGCACCAGGCCATGGCCATGCAGGAGAGTGCGGACGTCGAGCCCAACAGCGTGCTCAAGGTGTTCCAGAAGGGCTACCAGCTCAATGGGCGTCTGCTGCGCCCGGCCATGGTCGTGGTCAGCAAGGCTCCGGCTCCGGTTTCGCCCTCGATTGACGAGAAGGCTTGAAATTAGCCTGGCGGCCCCCATTTAAGTGTCAAGCGTTTAAGTGCTACCGCAGTTGGCAACCACCGCTGCGGCAACCAAATCCAAAGTTTCGGGAGAGTTAACATGGGCAAAATTATCGGTATCGACCTGGGGACCACCAACTCCTGTGTCTCCATTCTGGAAAACGGCAACGTCAAGGTCATCGAGAACGCCGAAGGCGCTCGTACCACCCCTTCGATCATTGCCTACGCCAATGACGGCGAGATCCTGGTCGGCCAGTCGGCCAAGCGTCAGGCGGTGACCAACCCGCACAACACCCTGTACGCGGTAAAGCGTCTGATCGGCCGTCGTTTTGACGAAGAAGTCGTTCAGAAAGACATCCAGATGGTCCCTTACAAGATCGTCAAGGCTGACAACAACGACGCCTGGGTGGAAGTGAACGGCCAGAAGATGGCTCCGCCTCAGATCTCGGCCGAAATTCTGAAAAAGATGAAGAAAACCGCCGAAGACTATCTCGGCGAGGCAGTGACCGAAGCGGTCATCACCGTCCCTGCCTACTTCAACGACAGCCAGCGTCAGGCTACCAAGGACGCCGGTCGCATTGCCGGTCTGGACGTCAAGCGCATCATCAACGAACCGACCGCAGCCGCACTGGCCTACGGTATGGACAAGGCCAAGGGTGATCACACCGTGATCGTCTACGACCTGGGTGGCGGTACCTTCGACGTGTCGGTGATCGAGATCGCTGAAGTCGACGGCGAGCACCAGTTCGAAGTACTGGCTACCAACGGCGACACCTTCCTGGGTGGTGAAGACTTCGACATTCGTCTGATCGACTACCTCGTCGACGAATTCAAGAAAGAAAGCGGCATGAACCTCAAGGGTGACCCGCTGGCCATGCAGCGCCTGAAAGAAGCTGCCGAAAAAGCCAAGATCGAGCTGTCCTCGAGCCAGCAGACCGACGTGAACCTGCCGTACATCACTGCAGACGCCACCGGTCCTAAGCACCTGAACGTGAAGATTTCCCGCGCCAAGCTGGAATCGCTGGTCGAAGACCTGGTGCAGCGCACCATCGAGCCATGCCGCATCGCGCTGAAAGACGCCGGTATCGACGTGAGCAAGATCAACGACGTGATCCTGGTCGGCGGTCAGACCCGCATGCCATTGGTGCAGAAGCTGGTGACCGACTTCTTCGGCAAGGAAGCACGTAAGGACGTGAACCCTGACGAAGCTGTGGCCATGGGTGCTGCCATTCAGGGCGCCGTACTGGCTGGTGACGTGAAAGACGTGCTGCTGCTGGACGTCAGCCCGCTGACCCTGGGTATCGAAACCATGGGTGGCGTGATGACTGCGCTGATCGAGAAGAACACCACCATCCCGACCAAGAAGTCGCAGGTGTTCTCGACGGCCGACGACAACCAGGGCGCCGTGACCATTCACGTGCTGCAGGGCGAGCGCAAGCAAGCTGCGCAGAACAAGTCGCTGGGTAAATTCGACCTGGCCGAGATTCCGCCAGCACCACGTGGCGTACCGCAAATCGAAGTGACCTTCGATATCGACGCCAACGGCATCCTGCACGTAGGTGCCAAGGACAAGGCGACCGGCAAGCAGCAGTCGATCGTGATCAAGGCCAACTCGGGTCTGTCCGAGGAAGAAATTCAGCAGATGGTGCGTGACGCTGAAGTCAACGCCGAGGAAGACCGCAAGTTCGAAGAGCTGGCCGCTGCCCGCAACCAGGGTGACGCGCTGGTTCACTCGACCCGCAAGATGGTCGCCGACGCTGGTGACAAGGTAACCGCGGACGAGAAGGCTGCTATCGAAGCTGCCGTTGTCGCCCTGGAAGCCGCTGTAAAAGGCGACGACAAGGCTGCCATCGAAGCCAAGGTCGAAGAGCTGTCGAAGGTCTCCGCGCCAGTGGCTCAGAAGATGTACGCCGAGCAGGCCGAACAGCCTCAGGGCGGTGCTCAGCCAGAAGCTGAAGAGCCCAAGCACGACGACGTGGTTGACGCTGAGTTCGAAGAAGTAAAAGACAACAAGTAATAGCTACAGGTTGTCGCCCGGTTGACTGCTGTTCGGCAGTGACTGGTAGGATGTCGCCGCGCGGGGGCTTGCTCCCGCGTTGGCGTGTCTGGAATACCCGAATTTTTACAGCATTCGAGCGCGCTTGAATGCTGGCGGCACAGCGCGGTATGCGCCGAGGTATGCCGAACGTCCTCAAGAGTGCAAAGAATTATGGCAAAGCGTGACTATTACGAGGTTCTGGGAGTCGAGCGCGGCTCGAGCGAGGCCGACCTGAAGAAGGCCTATCGTCGCCTGGCGATGAAGCACCACCCGGACCGTAATCCTGATGACAAGGCCTCGGAAGAGCTGTTCAAGGAAGCCAACGAGGCTTACGAAGTGCTCTCCGATGCCAGCAAGCGTGCTGCGTATGATCAGTATGGCCATGCCGGTGTCGACCCGAGCATGGGTGGCGGCGGTGCCGGTTTCGGTGGCGCCAACTTCTCCGACATCTTCGGTGATGTGTTCAGCGACTTCTTCGGCGGTGGCCGGGGCGGTGGTCGCGGTGGCGCTCAGCGTGGCAGCGACCTGCGCTACACCCTCGAGCTGAACCTGGAGGAGGCCGTGCGCGGCACCACGGTCAACATCCGTGTGCCGACGCTGGTCAACTGTGCGCCGTGCGATGGCTCGGGTGCCAAGAAGGGCTCGTCGCCTTCGACCTGCCCGACCTGCGGCGGTATTGGCCAGGTGCGCATGCAGCAGGGCTTCTTCTCGGTGCAGCAGACCTGCCCGCGCTGTCACGGCCAGGGCAAGATCATCACCGACCCGTGCGATTCGTGCCATGGCGAAGGCCGTGTCGAAGAGTACAAGACCCTCTCGGTCAAGGTGCCGGCCGGCGTCGATACCGGTGACCGCATTCGCCTGTCGGGCGAAGGCGAGGCAGGTTCCCAGGGTGGCCCGACCGGCGACCTGTACGTGGTGATCAATGTGCGCGAGCACCCGATCTTCCAGCGCGACGGCAAGCACCTGTACTGCGAAGTGCCGATCAGCTACACCGATGCGGCGCTGGGTGGCGAGCTGGAAGTGCCGACCCTCGATGGCCGGGTCAAGCTGAAGATCCCCGAGGGGACCCAGACCGGCAAGCAGTTCCGTCTGCGCGGCAAGGGCGTTGCGCCGGTGCGTGGCGGTGGCGCGGGCGACCTGATGTGCCGGGTGGCGGTAGAAACGCCGGTCAACCTGAGTCGTCGTCAGCGTGAGTTGCTCGAAGAGTTGCGTGTTTCGCTGGATGGCGACAGCTGCCATTCTCCCAAGGCCAATGGCTGGTTCGAAGGCGTGAAGCGCTTCTTCGGCGATCTGTAAGAAGGAACAGGGCATGCGACGTATAGCGGTAATGGGCGCGGCAGGGCGGATGGGCAAGACCCTGATCGAGGCAGTGCAGCAGACGCCGGGGGCGGGCCTGACCGCCGCCGTGCATCGTCCGGACAGTACGCTGGTCGGGGCCGACGCCGGCGAGCTGGCGGCGCTGGGGCGTATTGGTGTGCCGCTGTCGGGTGATCTGGATCGGGTGGTCGACGAGTTCGATGTGCTGATCGACTTCACCCATCCTTCGGTGACCTTGAAGAACCTGGCGTTCTGCCGCAAGGCGGGCAAGGCGATGGTCATCGGCACCACCGGTTTCAGTGTTGAAGAGAAGCAACTGCTGGCCGAGGCGGGCAAGGACATCCCTATCGTGTTTGCCGCCAACTTCAGCGTTGGCGTCAACCTCAGCCTGAAGCTGCTGGACATGGCGGCGCGCGTGCTGGGCGACGATGTGGACATCGAGATCATCGAGGCCCATCACCGTCACAAGGTGGATGCGCCGTCGGGTACCGCGCTGCGCATGGGCGAGGTGGTGGCCAATGCACTTGGCCGTGACCTGCAGGAAGTGGCCGTGTATGGCCGGGAAGGCCAGACTGGCGCGCGGGACCGCAAGACCATCGGCTTTGCCACCGTGCGTGCCGGTGACGTGGTGGGTGACCATACCGTGCTGTTCGCCGCTGACGGCGAGCGCCTGGAGATCACCCACAAGGCCTCCAGCCGCATGACCTTCGCCAAGGGTGCGGTACGTGCCGCGCTGTGGCTGGATGGGCGTGCGCCGGGCCTGTACGACATGCAGGACGTGCTCGACCTGCGTTGATCGCTGCACCAGGGGCTGCCATGCGGCCCCTTCGCCGGCCTCCCTGGCCGAGCGTTTGGAACAAGCGACTTTCTGTCGCATTCCCATGCCTTTCAGGCACATCAGTGGTAGACCGAAAAAGCCTTTTTCTGTAAGCTACAGCTTTAGTGTGTCCACTAAAAGCGCGCAGATAATTCGACGAAGAAAGCGGGGTGACGTGTCTATACGTCATTCCGCTTTTTTGCAACCTGCGATCGCCCCTTCAGGCTTTATTTTTGGGAGGTCTTCTTGACTAAGCCAGCCATACTCGCCCTTGCCGATGGCAGCATTTTTCGCGGTGAGGCCATTGGAGCCGACGGTCAGACCGTTGGTGAGGTGGTGTTCAACACCGCAATGACCGGCTATCAGGAAATCCTGACTGACCCTTCTTACTCGCAGCAGATCGTTACCCTGACCTACCCGCACATCGGCAACACCGGCACCACGCCGGAAGACGCCGAGTCCGATCGGGTCTGGTCGGCCGGCCTCGTCATCCGTGACCTGCCGCTGATCGCCAGCAACTGGCGCAACACGATGTCGCTGTCCGATTACCTCAAGGCCAACAATGTGGTGGCCATTGCCGGTATCGACACCCGTCGCCTGACCCGCATCCTGCGTGAGAAGGGCGCGCAGAACGGCTGCATCCTGGCTGGCGACAACATTTCTGAAGAGGCGGCCATCGCAGCCGCGCGCGGCTTCCCAGGCCTGAAGGGCATGGACCTGGCCAAGGTCGTCAGCACCAAGAGCCGCTACGAGTGGCGCTCCAGCGTGTGGAACCTGAAGACCGACAGCCACCCGACCATCGACGCCGCCGAGCTGCCGTACCACGTCGTGGCCTACGACTATGGCGTCAAGCTGAACATCCTGCGCATGCTGGTCGAGCGCGGCTGCCGCGTCACCGTGGTGCCGGCGCAAACCCCGGCCAGCGAAGTGCTCGCGCTCAACCCCGATGGCGTGTTCCTGTCCAACGGCCCGGGCGACCCCGAGCCTTGCGACTACGCGATCCAGGCAATCCGCGAAATCCTCGAAACCGAAGTGCCGGTGTTCGGTATCTGCCTGGGCCACCAGCTGCTGGCCCTGGCCTCCGGTGCCAAGACCGTCAAGATGGGTCATGGTCACCACGGTGCCAACCACCCGGTCCAGGACCTGGACACCGGCGTGGTGATGATCACCAGCCAGAACCACGGTTTCGCGGTAGATGAAGCGACCCTGCCAGGCAACGTGCGCGCCATCCACAAGTCGCTGTTCGACGGTACCCTGCAGGGCATCGAGCGCACCGACAAGAGCGCCTTCAGCTTCCAGGGTCACCCTGAGGCGAGCCCGGGCCCGACCGACGTCGCGCCACTGTTTGATCGTTTCATCGATGCCATGGCCAAGCGCCGCTGAGCACCCCCGGAGGCAGCCCTGAACCGGCACAGGCCGCGTTCAGGCGCCCCTCGAGTGGATTGTTCGACACAGCTTGCCCACTGACCCGCGGATTTGAGTGACAACCCATGCCAAAACGTACAGATATCAAAAGCATCCTGATTCTCGGCGCCGGCCCGATCGTGATCGGCCAGGCCTGCGAATTCGACTACTCCGGCGCCCAGGCCTGCAAGGCCCTGCGCGAGGAGGGTTTTCGCGTCATCCTGGTGAACTCCAACCCGGCCACCATCATGACCGACCCGGCCATGGCCGACGCCACCTACATCGAGCCGATCAAGTGGCAGTCGGTGGCCAAGATCATCGAGAAGGAGCGCCCTGACGCGCTGCTGCCGACCATGGGCGGCCAGACCGCGCTGAACTGCGCACTGGACCTGGAGCGCGAAGGCGTCCTGGAAAAATTCGGCGTGGAAATGATCGGTGCCAACGCCGACACCATCGACAAGGCCGAAGACCGCTCGCGTTTCGACAAGGCCATGAAGGCCATCGGCCTGGAATGCCCGCGCTCGGGTATCGCCCACAGCATGGAAGAGGCCAATGCGGTGCTCGAGAAGCTGGGCTTCCCGTGCATCATCCGTCCGTCCTTCACCATGGGCGGCACCGGTGGCGGCATCGCCTACAACCGTGAAGAATTCGAAGAAATCTGCGCCCGTGGTCTGGACCTGTCGCCAACCAAGGAGCTGCTGATCGACGAATCGCTGATCGGCTGGAAAGAGTACGAGATGGAAGTGGTCCGCGACAAAAAGGACAACTGCATCATCGTCTGCTCCATCGAGAACTTCGACCCGATGGGCGTGCACACCGGTGACTCGATCACCGTCGCACCGGCACAGACCCTGACCGACAAGGAATACCAGATCATGCGCAACGCCTCGCTGGCGGTGCTGCGTGAAATCGGTGTCGAAACCGGCGGCTCCAACGTGCAGTTCGGTATCTGCCCGGACACTGGCCGCATGGTCGTGATCGAGATGAACCCGCGGGTTTCGCGTTCCTCGGCCCTGGCCTCGAAAGCCACCGGCTTCCCGATCGCCAAGATCGCCGCCAAGCTGGCTGTTGGCTACACCCTCGACGAACTGCAGAACGACATCACCGGTGGTCGCACGCCGGCCTCGTTCGAGCCGTCGATCGACTACGTCGTCACCAAGCTGCCACGCTTTGCCTTCGAAAAATTCCCGAAAGCCGATGCCCGCCTGACCACCCAGATGAAATCCGTGGGTGAAGTCATGGCTATCGGCCGCACCTTCCAGGAGTCGCTGCAGAAAGCCCTGCGCGGCCTGGAAGTAGGTGTATGCGGGCTGGACCCGAAAGTCGACCTGGCCAGCCCGGAAGCTGCCAGCATCCTCAAGCGCGAGCTGACCGTGCCGGGCGCCGAGCGTATCTGGTACGTGGCCGACGCCATGCGTTCGGGCATGAGCGTGGATGAAATCTTCGCCCTGACCATGATCGACCGCTGGTTCCTGGTGCAGATGGAAGACCTGATCAAGGAAGAAGAGAAGGTCAAGACCCTGGGCCTGGCCGATATCGACAAGGCACTGATGCTGCGCCTCAAGCGCAAGGGCTTCTCTGACCAGCGCCTGGCCAAGCTGCTGGGCATCACCGACAAGAACCTGCGTCGTCACCGTCACAAGCTCGAGATCTTCCCGGTCTACAAGCGCGTCGATACCTGCGCTGCCGAGTTCGCCACCGACACCGCCTATCTGTACTCCACCTACGAGGAAGAGTGCGAGGCCAACCCGTCGACCCGCGACAAGATCATGATCCTGGGTGGCGGCCCCAACCGTATCGGCCAGGGCATCGAGTTCGACTACTGCTGCGTCCATGCGGCACTGGCACTGCGTGAAGACGGCTACGAGACCATCATGGTCAACTGCAACCCGGAGACCGTCTCCACCGATTACGATACCTCCGACCGCCTGTACTTCGAGCCGCTGACCCTGGAAGACGTGCTGGAAGTGGTGCGTGTCGAGAAGCCGAAGGGCGTCATCGTGCACTACGGCGGCCAGACTCCGCTGAAACTGGCCCGCGCCCTGGAAGAAGCCGGCGTACCGATCATCGGTACCAGCCCGGACTCCATCGACCGCGCCGAAGACCGTGAGCGCTTCCAGCAGATGGTTCAGCGCCTGAACCTGCTGCAGCCGCCAAACGCCACCGTGCGCAGCGAAGACGAAGCGATTCGTGCCGCCGGCGTCATCGGTTACCCGCTGGTGGTGCGCCCGTCCTACGTACTGGGCGGCCGTGCGATGGAGATTGTCTACGAACTGGACGAACTCAAGCGCTACCTGCGTGAAGCGGTGCAGGTGTCCAACGACAGCCCTGTGCTGCTGGACCACTTCCTCAACTGCGCCATCGAGATGGACGTGGATGCGGTCTGCGACGGCACCGACGTGGTGATCGGCGCGATCATGCAGCACATCGAGCAGGCCGGTGTTCACTCCGGTGACTCGGCATGCTCGCTGCCGCCGTACTCGCTGCCTGCCCACGTGCAGGACGAAGTGCGCGACCAGGTCAAGAAGATGGCCCTGGAGCTGGGCGTTGTCGGCCTGATGAACGTGCAGCTGGCGCTGCAGGGCGACAAGATCTACGTGATCGAGGTCAACCCGCGTGCTTCGCGTACCGTACCGTTCGTGTCCAAGTGCATCGGCACCTCGCTGGCGATGATTGCGGCTCGCGTCATGGCCGGCAAGACCCTGAAAGAGATCGGTTTCACCCAGGAAATCATTCCGAACTTCTACAGCGTGAAGGAAGCGGTGTTCCCGTTCGCGAAGTTCCCGGGCGTCGATCCGATCCTCGGCCCTGAAATGAAGTCCACCGGTGAAGTCATGGGTGTCGGCGACACCTTCGGCGAAGCCTTCGCCAAGGCCCAGATGGGCGCCAGCGAAGTGCTGCCGACCGGCGGCACCGCGTTCATCAGCGTGCGTGACGACGACAAGCCGCAGGTGGCTGGCGTTGCCCGCGACCTGATCAACCTGGGCTTCGAAGTGGTTGCCACGGCCGGTACCGCCAAGATCATCGAGGCGGCAGGCCTGAAAGTGCGTCGCGTGAACAAGGTGACCGAAGGTCGTCCGCACGTGGTCGACATGATCAAGAACGACGAAGTGTCGCTGATCATCAACACCACCGAGGGTCGCCAGTCGATTGCCGACTCCTACTCGATTCGTCGCAATGCGTTGCAGCACAAGATCTACTGCACCACGACCATTGCGGCCGGTGAAGCCATCTGTGAAGCGCTGAAGTTCGGTCCGGAAAAAACCGTACGTCGCTTGCAGGATCTGCATGCAGGACTCAAAGCATGAGTATTACCAAATACCCGATGACCGTTCAGGGCGCTCGCGCCCTGGAGGAAGAGCATCTCTTCCTGAGCAAGACCGAACGCCCGCGCCTGAGCCAGGCGATTGGCGAAGCCCGTGAGCTGGGCGATCTCAAGGAAAACGCCGAGTACCACGCTGCCCGTGAAGAACAGGGCATGGTCGAGGCGCGTATCCGCGATATCGAAGGCCGCCTGCAGAATGCGGTAGTGATCGACGTTACCACCATTGCCCACACGGGCAAGGTGATCTTCGGTACCACCGTGAACCTTGAAAACACCGAAACCGGCGATCAGGTGACCTACCAGATCGTTGGTGAGGACGAGGCGGACGTCAAGAACGGCAAGCTCTCGGTCGGTGCTCCGATCGCCCGCGCCATCATCGGCAAGGAAGAGGGTGACACTGTGGTGATCAAGACGCCGAGCGGCACAGTCGAGTACGAGATTGTCGAAGTCCGTCACATTTGATCGCCCGCGCGGCTTTGCCGCGTCGGCAGTGATCTGGCAGCTGGCCCAGGTGCTCTGGGTCGGCGGCGTGTGGATGCTGCATTTTGCGGTACTGCCGGTGCTGGGCCAGATTGGCCTGGCGCCGCTGTTGATCGAAGATTTTGGCGTGCTGGCCGCGTCGCTGCTGGTCGCCTTTGCGGCGGTGGGCTGCGGCGTGCAGGTGCTGGTGCTGATTCAGGCCGAAGGGATGGTCAGCCTGTGGCGAGACATGCGTGGGCAACTGCTGCTGATGGCAGTGGCGGCGTGCGTGATGTATTTCGTCTTGCGGGTTGGCGGGGCGGGGCAGTTGCGTTGGCAGCTGTTCTGCTACCTGGTGCTGGGCCTCAGCGGTTTGCTGCTGGTGCTGCCGCCGCCGCCGGGCAGGGCGCGCAAGGCGCGCCACTGAACGGCGCGAACATCACTTGTAGCGGTGGATGTTCGACAGTTGCTTGTTGGGCTGCGGGTTGCGGCGATAGATCAGTGCCTTCTTGCCGATGGTCTGCACCAGTTCGGCGCGGCCGGCCTTGCACAGTGCGGCAATGGCGGCGGCACGTTCTTCGCGGTCTTCCGAGCGGATCTCTACCTTGATCAGTTCGTGATCGGCCAGGGCGCGCTCGAGTTCGGCGATAACCCCTTCAGTCAGGCCGTTGCCTGCCACAATCAGAACTGGTTTCAGGTCGTGGCCAATGGATTTGTACTGTTTCTTCTGCTCGTTATTGAGCGGCATAATCTGACCCTTTGTCTAGATTCTGTAAAAATGGCGGCCATTTTACCCGAGGGCCCGTGGATCCGCCCAGTTAATCACGACCCTTATCATCGAGGTGCCCAGTGGCGCGTTCCAAGACAAGCCTTGGCTGGCTGAAAGAACACTTCAACGATCCTTACGTCAAAAAGGCGCAAAAGGACGGATATCGCTCGCGCGCGAGCTACAAATTGCTCGAAATCCAGGAAAAGTACCGTTTGATCCGCCCGGGCATGAGCGTGATCGATCTGGGCGCGGCGCCCGGTGGCTGGTCGCAGGTGACCAGTCGTCTGATTGGCGGTCAGGGGCGTCTGATCGCCTCCGACATCCTCGAAATGGACAGTATTCCCGACGTTACCTTCATCCAGGGCGACTTTACCCAGGATGAAGTGCTCGCGCAGATTCTCGAGGCGGTCGGTAATTCGCACGTAGACCTTGTGATTTCCGATATGGCCCCCAATATGAGTGGTACGCCCGCTGTGGATATGCCCAAGGCCATGTTCCTGTGCGAGCTGGCCCTTGATCTGGCGACCCGGGTACTCAAGCCGGGTGGCGATTTTCTGATCAAGATCTTTCAGGGCGAGGGGTTTGACGTCTACCTCAAGGACGCCCGCAAGAAATTCGACAAGGTGCAGATGCTCAAGCCCGATTCTTCACGCGATCGCTCCCGCGAGCAGTACATGCTGGGGCGTGGCTACAAGGGCGAGTAAGGCTTCAGGCCGGCAGCTTCCAGGGTATCCGATAGCTATTTCCAATCGGATGTCCTGCCTGACCTGGATGAACATCGTGTAGTCTAGGTTTCACAAAGGGTTACAGACGGCGCCTGCAGACATGTAGGTAATGTAGTAAGTTAAGCCGGTGATTATCATGCGAGGCACGGCTGCGCCTAAGGCCTGCCTCAGAGGGTAGCTAATTGAACGACATGGCAAAGAATCTGATCCTGTGGTTGATCATCGCCGCGGTCCTGGTGACCGTGATGAACAACTTCTCCAGCCCGAACGAGCCGCAGACCCTCAACTATTCCGACTTCATTCAGCAGGTCAAGGATGGCAAGGTCGAGCGTGTGACGGTCGACGGTGCAGTCATCATTGGTAAGCGTACCGACGGCGACAGCTTCAAGACCGTGCGTCCCGCGATCGCCGACAACGGCCTGATCGGTGACCTGGTCGACAACCACGTCGTGGTCGAAGGCAAGCAGCCTGAACAACAAAGCATCTGGACCCAGTTGCTGGTCGCCAGCTTCCCGATCCTGGTCATCATCGCCGTGTTCATGTTCTTCATGCGCCAGATGCAGGGTGGTGCCGGTGGCAAGGGTGGGCCGATGAGTTTCGGCAAGAGCAAGGCGCGCCTGCTCTCCGAGGACCAGGTCAAGACCACCCTGGCCGACGTCGCAGGTTGCGATGAAGCCAAGGAAGAGGTTGGCGAGCTGGTCGAGTTCCTGCGTGATCCAGGCAAGTTCCAGCGCCTGGGCGGTCGTATTCCGCGCGGCGTGCTGATGGTCGGCCCGCCCGGTACCGGTAAGACCCTGCTGGCCAAGGCCATTGCGGGTGAGGCCAAGGTGCCGTTCTTCACCATTTCCGGTTCCGACTTCGTTGAAATGTTCGTGGGTGTCGGTGCCAGCCGTGTACGTGACATGTTCGAGCAGGCCAAGAAGCACGCACCGTGCATCATCTTCATCGACGAAATCGACGCCGTCGGTCGCCACCGTGGCGCCGGCATGGGCGGTGGTCATGACGAGCGCGAGCAGACCCTCAACCAGTTGCTGGTGGAGATGGACGGCTTCGAAATGAACGACGGCATCATCGTGATCGCCGCCACCAACCGTCCGGACGTGCTTGACCCTGCGTTGCTGCGTCCAGGCCGTTTCGACCGCCAAGTGGTCGTGGGCCTGCCCGACATCCGTGGTCGCGAGCAGATTCTCAAGGTGCACATGCGCAAGACGCCGATCGGCGACAACGTGAACCCTGCCGTGATCGCCCGTGGTACGCCTGGCTTCTCCGGTGCCGACCTGGCCAACCTGGTCAACGAGGCGTCGCTGTTCGCTGCGCGCGGCGGCAAGCGTGTGGTCGAGATGAAGGAGTTCGAGCTGGCCAAGGACAAGATCATGATGGGCGCCGAGCGCAAGTCGATGGTCATGTCCGAGAAAGAGAAGCAGAACACCGCTTACCACGAGGCGGGTCATGCCATCGTGGGTCGCGTGGTGCCCGAGCACGACCCGGTGTACAAGGTCTCGATCATTCCGCGCGGTCGCGCCCTGGGCGTCACCATGTTCCTGCCGGAAGAGGACCGCTACAGCCTGTCCAAGCGTGCGCTGATCAGTCAGATCTGCTCGTTGTACGGTGGTCGTATCGCGGAGGAAATGACCCTTGGCTTCGATGGCGTTACCACGGGTGCCTCCAACGACATCATGCGAGCCAGCCAGATCGCTCGCAACATGGTCACCAAGTGGGGCTTGTCGGAAAAACTCGGCCCGCTGATGTACGCCGAAGAAGAAGGCGAGGTGTTCCTGGGCCGCAGTGCCGGTTCCCAGCACGCCAGCGTTTCGGGCGAGACGGCCAAGTTGATCGACTCCGAGGTACGCAGCATCATCGACCAGTGCTATGCCACTGCCAAGCAGATCCTCACCGAAAACCGTGACAAGCTCGATGCCATGGCCGATGCGCTGATGAAGTACGAGACCATCGATGCCGACCAGATCGACGACATCATGGCCGGTCGCGAGCCGCGTGAGCCACGTGACTGGGAAGGTGGTTCGGGCACTTCGGGCACCTCTGCCACGCAAGGTGATCGCCCCGAGTCCCCGATCGGTGGTCCGGCGGCGCAGCTCTAAGGGTTGACATGACTTCACAGCAGTACCCAACCCGGTTGCCTTGCGGCAACCGGGTTCTCGACCTTTCCCGTACCCATGTGATGGGTATCCTCAACATAACCCCTGATTCCTTCTCGGACGGCGGTCGCTTCACCCAGCGTGATGCGGCCTTGCGCCATGCCGAAGCGATGGTGGCGGCCGGTGCTACGCTTGTCGATGTCGGTGGGGAGTCCACCCGGCCAGGTGCACCCGTGGTCACTGCTCTCGAAGAGCTCGAGCGGGTTGCACCCATTGTCGAAGCGATCAGTCGCGAGCTGGATGTCATCATCTCGGTCGATACCTCGACGCCGTCGGTGATCCGCGAGACTGCCCGCCTGGGCGCGGGGCTGATCAACGATGTGCGCTCGCTGACCCGCGATGGCGCCCTGGATGCCGCTGCAGCCACCGGTTTGCCGGTCTGCCTTATGCACATGCGCGGCGAGCCCGGCGACATGCAGAACAACCCGCACTACGACGATGTAACCGTCGAGGTGGCGATGTTTCTCGAGCAGCGCATGGCAGCCTGTGCTTCGGTGGGTATCGGCGCCGAAAAGATTGTGCTCGATCCGGGCTTTGGTTTTGCCAAGACGCTTGCGCACAACCTCAGCCTGTTCAAGCATATGCAGGACCTTTATCGCCTGGGCCGCCCCCTCCTGGTGGGCGTTTCGCGCAAGAGCATGATCGGCCTGGCGCTGGAGCGTCCGGTCGGTGAGCGGCTTTATGGCAGCCTGGCGCTTGCTGCGCTGGCGATGACCCGGGGTGCGAGCATCCTGCGGGTTCATGATGTTGCCGAGACCGTCGACGTGGTACGGATGATTGCAGCGGTTGAAGCCGCCGAATAAGAGTGACGGAGCATTTCACGATGAGCAGAAAATATTTTGGTACCGACGGCATTCGTGGCCGTGTCGGCGAATACCCGATCACGCCGGATTTCATGCTCAAGCTCGGTTGGGCCGCTGGCATGGCCTTTCGCAAGCTCGGCGCCTGCCGGGTGCTCGTAGGCAAGGACACGCGTATCTCCGGCTACATGTTCGAGTCGGCCCTTGAGGCCGGTCTGTCGGCGGCGGGCGCAGATGTGCTGCTGCTCGGCCCGATGCCGACGCCGGCCATCGCCTACCTGACCCGCACCTTTCATGCCGAAGCCGGGATCGTCATCAGTGCGTCGCACAATCCGCATGACGACAACGGCATCAAGTTCTTCTCCGGTCAGGGCACCAAGCTGCCCGACGATGTAGAGCAGATGATCGAGGAGTTGCTCGACAAGCCCATGACCGTGGTCGAGTCGAGCAAGCTGGGCAAGGTGTCGCGCATCAACGACGCGGCCGGCCGCTACATCGAATTCTGCAAAAGCAGCGTGCCGACCAGTACCGATTTCGCCGGCCTCAAGCTGGTGGTCGACTGCGCCCACGGCGCCACGTACAAGGTGGCCCCCAGCGTGTTTCGCGAGCTCGGCGCCGATGTCACGGTGCTGGCCGCGCAGCCGGATGGCCTCAACATCAACGAGAACTGCGGTTCGACCCATATCGAGTCGCTTCAGGCGGCGGTGCTGGTAGGGCATGCCGACCTGGGGATCGCGTTCGACGGTGACGGTGACCGGGTGCTGATGGTCGACCATACCGGCGCGATCGTCGATGGTGACGAATTGCTGTTCATCATTGCCCGTGACCTCCAGGAGCGTGGCAAGCTCAATGGTGGCGTTGTGGGTACGCTGATGAGCAACCTGGGCCTCGAACTGGCCTTGCAGGAGCTCTCGATACCGTTTGTGCGTGCCAAGGTGGGTGACCGCTATGTGATGGCCGAACTGCTGGAGCGCGACTGGAACATCGGCGGCGAGAATTCCGGGCACGTGGTGTGCTTCAGTCATACCACCACAGGGGATGCGATCATCGCTGCCCTGCAGGTGCTGATGGCGCTCAAGCGTCGCGGTGAAACCCTGGCTCAGGCCCGTCAGGCGCTGCGCAAATGCCCGCAGGTGCTGATCAATGTTCGCTTTGGCGAGAGCAAGGTAGACCCTGTCGAGCACCCGGCGGTCAAGCAGGCCTGCGAGCGGGTCACCGAGGCCATGGCAGGTCGTGGTCGCGTGCTGCTGCGCAAGTCCGGCACAGAGCCACTGGTGCGTGTGATGGTCGAAGGTGATGACGAAAGTCAGGTGCGCGGCTATGCCGAGGAACTGGCAAAGCTGGTAACTGAAGTTTGCGCCTGATTAGCGCTTGCCAGTGGTGATCGGGTTGGGTAACATCTGCGCCCACTTTGACCGACGAGGTACAGCATGCGTCGCCCTATGGTAGCTGGTAACTGGAAGATGCACGGTACCCGCGCCAGCGTCGCTGAGCTGATCAAGGGCTTGAGCAATCTAGCCCTGCCGAGCGGTGTTGAAGTCGCGGTGTTCCCGCCCTGCCTGTACATCAATCAAGCGATTGAAGGGTTGCAGGGCAAGTCGATAGCCGTGGGTGCTCAGGATTCTGCGGTAGAGCCCCAGCAAGGCGCGCTGACCGGTGAGGTTGCTGCGAGTCAGCTGGTCGATGCGGGATGTGAGCTGGTGCTGATCGGGCACTCGGAGCGTCGCCAGATACTGGGCGAAAGCGACGAAGTACTGAATCGCAAGTTCGCTGCGGCTCAGGCTTGCGGATTGAAGCCTGTGCTCTGTGTGGGGGAAACCCTGGAGGAGCGCGAAGCTGGCAAGACGCTTGAGGTTGTAGGGCGTCAGTTGAGCAGCATCATCGAAGCATTCGGTGTTGAGGCCTTCGCCAGTGCAATCATTGCCTATGAGCCTGTATGGGCCATCGGCACCGGCCTCACGGCCAGCCCGCAACAGGCTCAGGATGTGCACAAGGCCATTCGCGAGCAACTGGCGGCAAAGAATTCAGAGGTCGCGATGAATGTGCGGCTTCTATACGGCGGCAGCGTGAAGGCGGCCAATGCGGCTGAGCTGTTCGGCATGCCGGATATCGATGGGGGGCTCATAGGTGGAGCTTCCCTGAACGCAGACGAATTCGGTGCAATTTGTCGCGCCGCAGGAAACTGAAAAATGCTGGAAACAGTCGTAGTAGTTTTTCATCTGTTGGGCGCACTGGGTTTGGTAGTGCTGGTGTTGCTGCAACAGGGTAAAGGTGCGGAAGCAGGTGCATCTTTCGGCGCAGGGGCTTCAAATACTGTGTTCGGAAGCCAAGGTTCTGCTACCTTTCTTAGTAAGTTTACTGCTATACTTGCCGCCAGTTTCTTCATAACCGCCCTAGGGTTAGGTTACTTTGCTAAAGAGAAAGCTCATCAGCTGACTCAGGTAGGGCTTCCAGATCCAGCGGTACTTGAAGTGAAGCAGCAAAAACCGGCAACAGATGATGTACCGGTGCTCCAAGAGCAACAGGCACCCGCCAGCAACACCGGCGATGTACCTCCAGCTCAAGAGCAGAAGTAACGGGTTTCAAAGTAGTATTGCCGAGGTGGTGGAATTGGTAGACACGCAACCTTGAGGTGGTTGTGCCCATAGGGTGTAGGGGTTCGAGTCCCCTTCTCGGTACCAATTGAAACAAGACAGCCCGCTACAGCGGGCTTTCTTGTAGGTGGAGGTTAGATTGACCCCTCGCGGGGTTCGGTCGTATACTTTCGCCCCAGCTTTGACGCGGGGTGGAGCAGTCTGGTAGCTCGTCGGGCTCATAACCCGAAGGTCGTTGGTTCAAATCCAGCCCCCGCAACCAGTTTCAGCAGAGCCCCTTTTCAGGGGCTTTTTGTTAGCTGATCAGTTCTCAGCGCCGGTATTCACCCGGCGTATCAGGGATGGGCGCTTCGCCCATTTTTTATTTGCATAGCATGCACAAGGGGGTTCAGGTGTCGAGCAAGCTAGAAGAGTTGCAGGCCTTGTTGGCCCCGGTGGTCGTGGCCCTAGGCTATGAATGCTGGGGTATCGAGTTTTCGGCTCAAGGCCGCCACTCAATGTTGCGCGTTTATATCGACAAAGAAGGCGGTGTGCTGGTGGATGACTGCGCCATCGTCAGCCGTCAGATCAGCGGCATTCTGGATGTCGAAGATCCCATTTCCGTTGAATACACCCTTGAAGTTTCCTCTCCTGGCATGGAACGCCCGCTGTTCACACTTGAACAGTTTGCAAAGTATGTCGGTGAGCAGGTGAAGATTAAACTGCGCTCGCCTTTCGAAGGTCGACGTAATTTTCAGGGCCTTCTGCGCGGTGTGGAAGAGCAGGATGTCGTGGTGCAGGTAGATGACCACGAATTCCTTCTGCCGATCGACATGATCGACAAGGCCAACATTATTCCCAGTTTTGACTGAGACATGCCGGGTCCGATAGTTCGTGCGGACCCAATGGCTTGCGAAAGGCGAGGCGTACGATGAGCAAAGAAGTACTGCTGGTTGTTGAGTCGGTATCCAATGAAAAGGGTGTACCGGCAGACGTGATTTTCGAAGCATTGGAAGTGGCCCTGGCCACTGCTACCAAGAAGCGCTTCGAAGATGAAGTCGACCTGCGTGTGGAGATCAACCGCCACACCGGTAACTACGAGACCTTCCGTCGCTGGACGGTGGTCGAGGAAGAGGATCTTGACGATCCTGCGATCGAAACCTGGCCAAGCAAGATTCAGGAAACCCATCCTGAAGCCAAGGTTGGCGATGTCATCGAAGAGAAGATCGAGTCCATCGAGTTCGGCCGCATCGCTGCACAGACCGCCAAGCAGGTCATCGTGCAGAAGGTCCGCGAAGCCGAGCGCGCACAGGTGGTCGATGCCTATCGCGAGCGTCTGGGCGAAATCATCTCGGGTACCGTCAAGAAGGTTACCCGTGACAACGTGATCGTCGACCTGGGCAACAACGCCGAAGCGCTGCTGGCCCGTGAAGACATCATCTCCCGCGAGACTTTCCGTGTCGGTGTGCGTGTACGTGCACTGCTCAAGGAAATCCGCACCGAAAACCGCGGCCCGCAGCTGATCCTGTCGCGTACCGCGCCCCAGATGCTGATCGAACTGTTCCGCATCGAAGTGCCGGAAATCGCCGAGGGCCTTATCGAGGTCATGGCGGCTTCCCGTGACCCGGGTTCTCGCGCCAAGATCGCTGTCCGCTCCAAGGACAAGCGCATCGACCCGCAAGGCGCCTGCATCGGTATGCGCGGTTCGCGCGTACAGGCAGTGTCTGGCGAGTTGGGCGGCGAGCGAGTGGATATCGTCCTGTGGGACGACAACCCGGCCCAGTTTGTCATCAACGCCATGTCGCCGGCAGAAGTCGCGGCGATCATCGTTGATGAAGATGCCCACGCGATGGACATCGCTGTAGCCGCGGACAACCTGGCGCAAGCCATTGGCCGTGGTGGTCAGAACGTACGTCTGGCCAGCCAGTTGACCGGCTGGACCCTGAACGTGATGACCGAGTCGGACATCCAGGCCAAGCAACAAGCTGAAACCGGCGACATTCTGCGTAACTTCATCGAAGAGCTGGAAGTCGACGAAGAGCTGGCGCAGGTTCTCGTTGACGAAGGTTTCACCAGCCTGGAAGAAATTGCCTACGTACCGCTGGAAGAAATGCTCAACATCGATGGCTTCGACGAGGAGATCGTCAACGAACTCCGCGCGCGTGCCAAGGACCGCCTGTTGACCAAAGCCATCGCTACTGAGGAAAAACTGGCAGACGCCCATCCGGCCGAAGACCTGCTCTCGCTTGAGGGTATGGACAAGGATCTGGCGGCGGAACTGGCGGTGCGCGGCGTGGTTACCCGCGAAGACCTGGCCGAGCAGTCGATTGATGACCTGCTCGACATCGACGGCATCGACGAAGAACGTGCCGGCAAGTTGATCATGGCCGCCCGAGCCCACTGGTTCGAGTAAGTAGGCTGGCCTGAGGAGAGAAGTGCATGACGCAAGTCACGGTGAAAGAATTGGCCCAAGAGGTCGCTGCACCGGTAGAGCGCCTGCTGCAGCAGATGCGTGAGGCAGGTCTGCCGCACACCGACGCCGGTCAGGTAGTGACCGACAGTGAGAAGCAGGCTCTGCTGACCCACTTGAAAAGCAGCCACAAGGCGAAGGTGGAAGAGCCGCGCAAGATTACCTTGCAGCGCAAGACCACCAGCACCCTGCGTGTTGCTGGTAGCAAGAGCATCAGCGTAGAAGTACGCAAGAAGAAAGTTTTCGTACAGCGCAGCCCCGAAGAAATCCAGGCTGAGCAGAATCGCGAGCTGGAAGAACGTCGTGCCGCTGAAAACGCAGCACGCGACAAGTCTGAAGCTGAAGCGCGTAAACGTGCCGAAGAATCCGCCAGCCGTCAGCCGGCCAGCGCACCTGCGCCAGCCGCTGCAGCACCAGCCGTGACGGCTGCGCCTGCAGCTGCCGAGCCGGTTGCAGCTCCGGCCCCGGGTGTCGAGCGCAAGAAAGCCGAAGACGCCCGTCGCAACGACAAGTCGCGTGACGACGACCGCCGTGGTGGCGAGCGCCGCAACGAGGCCCCGCGCGTATCGGTCAAGGTCAAGGAAAAGGAAAAGGCGCCAGCTCCACGTGCCGCCCCACGTACCACCGAAGAGGAAAGCGACAGCTTCCGCCGTGGTGGCCGTGGCAAGGGCAAGATGAAGAAGCGCAATGCCCACGGCTTCCAGAGCCCGACCGGTCCGGTTATCCGCGACGTGGCCATTGGCGAGACCATCACCGTTTCCGAGCTGGCACAGCAGATGTCGGTCAAGGCCGCTGAAGTCGTCAAGTTCATGTTCAAGATGGGTACTCCGGTCACCATCAACCAGGTGCTCGATCAGGAAACTGCTCAGCTGATCGCCGAAGAGCTGGGCCACAAGGTCACGCTGGTCAGCGACAACGCGCTGGAAGATTCCCTGGCCGAGTCCCTGAAGTTCGAAGGCGAGTCGTTCTCCCGTGCGCCGGTCGTGACCGTAATGGGCCACGTTGACCACGGTAAGACTTCCCTGCTCGACTACATCCGTCGTGCCAAGGTAGCTGCCGGCGAAGCCGGTGGTATCACCCAGCACATCGGTGCGTACCACGTGGAAACCGACCGTGGCATGGTCACCTTCCTCGACACCCCGGGTCACGCCGCGTTTACCGCAATGCGTGCCCGTGGTGCCAAGGCGACCGACATCGTGATCCTGGTGGTCGCGGCGGACGACGGCGTGATGCCGCAAACCCGTGAAGCGGTACAGCACGCCAAGGCGGCAGGTGTTCCACTGGTCGTTGCAGTGAACAAGATCGACAAGCCAGGTGCAGACCTGGACCGCATCCGCAACGAACTGGCCGTCGAAGGCGTGACCTCCGAGGACTGGGGTGGCGACACGCCATTCGTCAAGGTTTCGGCCAAGATGGGTACCGGCGTCGACGAACTGCTCGAAGCCGTTCTGCTGCAAGCCGAGATCCTCGAGCTCAAGGCCACCCCATCGGCCCCTGGCCGTGGTGTCGTGGTCGAGTCGCGCCTGGACAAGGGCCGTGGCCCGGTGGCTACCGTGCTGGTTCAGGACGGTACCCTGCGTCAGGGCGACATGGTGCTGTGCGGTTCGAACTACGGCCGTGTACGGGCCATGCTCGACGAGAACGGCAAGCCTGTTAAGGAAGCCGGCCCGTCGATCCCGGTCGAGATTCTCGGCCTGGATGGCACCCCGGATGCCGGTGACGAACTGAGCGTGGTTGCCGACGAGAAGAAAGCCCGTGAAGTGGCTCTGTTCCGTCAAGGCAAGTTCCGCGAAGTCAAACTGGCACGTGCCCACGCTGGCAAGCTCGAGAACATCTTCGAGAACATGGGCCAGGAAGAGAAGAAAACCCTCAACATCGTACTCAAGTCCGATGTGCGTGGTTCTCTGGAGGCCCTGCAGGGCTCCCTCAGCGGTCTTGGCAACGACGAAGTGCAGGTTCGCGTGATCGGCGGCGGTGTCGGTGGTATCACCGAGAGCGACGCCAACCTGGCCCTGGCTTCCAATGCAGTACTGTTCGGCTTCAACGTGCGTGCCGATGCCGGCGCGCGCAAGATCGTCGAGCAGGAAGGTCTGGATATGCGTTACTACAACGTGATCTACGACATCATTGAAGACGTCAAGAAAGCCCTGACCGGCATGCTCGGCAGCGATGTTCGCGAGAACATCCTGGGTATCGCCGAAGTGCGTGACGTGTTCCGTTCGCCGAAGTTCGGCGCCATCGCCGGCTGCATGGTCACCGAGGGTGTGGTTTACCGCAACCGTCCGATTCGCGTACTGCGCGACGACGTGGTGATCTTCGAAGGCGAACTGGAGTCGCTGCGTCGCTTCAAGGACGATGCGTCCGAAGTACGTGCCGGCATGGAGTGCGGTATTGGCGTCAAGAGCTACAACGACGTCAAGGTCGGCGACAAGATCGAAGTCTTCGAGAAAGTCCAAGTGGCTCGCACGCTCTAAGCCGCGAGCTTGGGAGCCGCAGACCGCCCGCCGCAAGGCGCAGGTCGGCGGCTCTGAACGCAACGCCCGGTCAGGCCCAAGCCTGGCCGGGCGTTTGCCGCTTTAGTTACAGGTAGCAAAACATGGCAAAAGAATACAGCCGTACCCAACGTATCGGCGATCAGATGCAGCGCGAACTGGCGCAACTGATCCGTCGCGAAGTCAAAGATCCGCGCGTCGGCCTGGTGACCATCACCGCCGTCGACGTCAGCCGCGATGTCGGCCACGCCAAGGTGTTCATCACCGTGATGGGCGAGGACAGCGCAGAAGACATCAAGCAAAGCCTCAAGGTGCTCAACAGCGCCGCCGGTTTCCTGCGCATGCAACTGGGCAAGGAAATGAAGCTGCGCAGCGTGCCGCAACTGCACTTCCACTACGACGAGAGCGTGACCCGCGGTGCCCATCTGTCGGCACTGATCGAGCGCGCGGTCGCCGAGGACAGCCAGCACAAGTCCGACGATACCCCCCTGGACACCAAGGAGTAAGCGGTGGCTCAGGTCAAGCGTATCCGTCGTAACGTCAGCGGCATCATCCTGCTCGACAAGCCGTTGGGGTTCACCTCCAATGCTGCCCTGCAGAAGGTGCGCTGGCTGCTCAACGCCGAGAAGGCCGGACATACCGGCAGCCTCGACCCGCTGGCCAGTGGCGTGCTGCCGCTGTGCTTCGGCGAGGCGACCAAGTTCTCGCAATACCTGCTCGAGTCCGACAAGGGCTACGAGACGGTGATGCAACTGGGGCAGACCACCAACACGGGCGACGCCGAAGGCGAAATTCTGCAAACCCGCGAAGTGACCGTTGGTCGTAGCGACGTTGAAGCCGTACTGCCACAGTTTCGTGGTCCAATCAGCCAGATACCGCCGATGTACTCGGCGCTCAAGCGCGATGGCCAGCCGCTCTACAAGCTGGCACGTGCAGGCGAAGTAGTGGAGCGTGAAGCGCGTTCTGTTACTATTAACCGCTTGGAGCTGCTCGAGTGCGAAGGCACCCGGGTACGCCTCTCGGTAGGCTGCAGCAAGGGCACCTACATCCGTACGCTGGTAGAGGACATCGGTGAGCAGCTGGGCTGCGGCGCCTATGTTGCAGAACTGCGCCGTACGCATGCCGGCCCCTTCGAGCTGGCCCAGACCGTCACCCTCGAAGAGCTCGAGCAGGTGCACGCCGAAGGTGGCAACGAAGCGGTCGACCGCTTCCTGATGCCATCGGACAGCGGGTTGCAGGACTGGCCGTTGCTGCACTTCTCCGAGCACAGCGCGTTCTACTGGCTGCATGGTCAGCCAGTGCGTGCACCGGATGCGCCGAAGTTCGGCATGGTCCGCGTGCAGGATCACAACGGTCGTTTCATCGGTATCGGTGAAGTGAGCGAAGACGGGCGCATTGCGCCACGTCGACTGATTCGGTCGGAATGATCGAAACCTTCAGTGTCGGGTTCAGGCCCGGCACTGGCGGGCAAGAGGATGGCTGTCAATAGGCACGGTCACGCCTCACTTTTAAATACAGGGATCTGTCCCTGGCCTATTGGAAACCGTGTGTACGGTTTCCCTTGATATTGGAGAAGCCAGATGGCACTCAGCGTTGAAGAAAAAGCAAAGATCGTTGGCGAATACCAGCAAGCAGCCGGTGACACCGGTAGCCCGGAAGTGCAGGTTGCCCTGCTGACCGCCAACATCAACAAGCTGCAAGGCCACTTCAAGGCCAACGGTAAAGACCACCACTCCCGTCGTGGTCTGATCCGCATGGTAAACCAGCGTCGCAAGCTGCTGGACTACCTGAAAGGTAAAGACACCACTCGTTACAGCGCCCTGATCGGTCGTCTGGGCCTGCGTCGCTAATAGCGGCCTGGTCAGTGGTGTGCACGGCGTGCTGCTGTCATCCGCCGAGGGCTTCGGCCCCCGCGCGGGTGAGCACGCCGCGCGTATCTATGAGGTTGGCTGTCTGCCTCGCCCGCGCGGTTTACCGCAAGGGCAGGGCAGGCTCCCAACCTCTAGTTTTATCTGGACTGCCAACAGGGCCGATTCCCTGTGCTGCCCAAGAATTCGCAAGAACCAGTTCCCCCAGAGCCACTGAAGAAGGTAGGAAACCGTGAACCCGGTAATCAAGAAATTCCAGTTCGGTCAATCGACCGTTACCCTCGAGACGGGCCGTATTGCTCGTCAAGCGTCCGGCGCCGTATTGGTCACCGTCGACAACGATGTCACCGTGCTGGTGACCGTGGTCGGTGCCAAACAGGCCGATCCAGGCAAAGGCTTCTTCCCCCTGTCCGTTCACTATCAGGAAAAGACCTACGCCGCCGGCAAGATCCCTGGTGGTTTCTTCAAGCGTGAAGGCCGTCCTTCCGAGAAAGAGACCCTGACCTCGCGTCTGATCGACCGTCCGATCCGTCCGCTGTTCCCTGAAGGCTTCATGAACGAAGTGCAGGTTGTCTGCACCGTCGTTTCCACCAGCAAGAAAACCGATCCGGACATCGCAGCCATGATCGGTACCTCGGCTGCGCTGGCCATCTCCGGCATTCCGTTCGAAGGCCCTATCGGCGCCGCCCGTGTCGCTTTCCACGAAAGCACCGGCTACCTGCTGAACCCGACCTACGAGCAACTGGCTGCCTCGAGCCTGGACATGGTCGTTGCCGGTACCTCCGACGCCGTGCTGATGGTCGAATCGGAAGCCAAGGAGCTGACCGAAGACCAGATGCTGGGCGCCGTGCTGTTCGCCCACGACGAATTCCAGGCCGTGATCCAGGCTGTCAAGGAGCTGGCTGCCGAAGCCGCCAAGCCTACCTGGGACTGGACTGCCAAGGCCGAGAACACCCCGCTGCTGAGCGCCATTCGTGGCGAATTCGGTGCCGCGGTGTCCGATGCCTACACCATCACCGTCAAGGCCGACCGTTATGCTCGCCTGGGCGAGCTGCGCGAGCAGGTCATCGCCAAGTTCTCCGGCGAAGAAGGCCAGCCGACTGCCGCTGAAGTCAAAGAGATCTTCGGTGAAATCGAATACCGCACCGTTCGCGAAAACATCGTCAACGGCAAGCCACGTATCGATGGTCGCGACACCAAGACCGTGCGCCCGCTGAACATCGAAGTCGGCGTGCTGCCGAAAACCCACGGTTCGGCCCTGTTCACCCGTGGCGAAACCCAGGCCCTGGTCGTTGCGACCCTGGGTACTGCACGTGACGCACAGCTGCTGGACACCCTGGAAGGCGAGCGCAAAGACCCCTTCATGCTGCACTACAACTTCCCGCCGTTCTCGGTGGGCGAGTGTGGCCGCATGGGCGGTGCTGGTCGTCGCGAAATCGGTCACGGCCGTCTGGCCCGTCGTTCGGTCCAGGCCATGCTGCCGGCCGCCGACGTGTTCCCGTACACCATCCGCGTGGTGTCGGAGATCACCGAATCCAACGGTTCGAGCTCGATGGCTTCGGTCTGTGGCGCTTCCCTGGCCCTGATGGACGCTGGTGTACCGATGAAGGCGCCGGTAGCCGGTATCGCCATGGGTCTGGTCAAAGAGGGCGAGAAGTTCGCCATCCTGACCGACATCCTGGGTGATGAAGACCACCTGGGCGACATGGACTTCAAGGTAGCCGGTACCGCCAAGGGTGTGACCGCGCTGCAGATGGACATCAAGATCAACGGCATCACCGAAGAGATCATGGAAATCGCCCTGGGCCAGGCCCTGGAAGCGCGCCTGAACATCCTCGGCCAGATGAACCAGATCATTGGCCAGTCGCGTACCGAGCTGTCGGAAAACGCACCGACCATGATCGCGATGAAGATCGACACCGACAAGATTCGCGACGTCATCGGCAAGGGCGGCGCAACCATCCGTGCCATCTGCGAAGAAACCAAGGCGTCGATCGATATCGAAGACGACGGTTCGATCAAGATCTTCGGCGAAACCAAGGATGCTGCAGAAGCTGCGCGCCAGCGCGTTCTGAGCATCACTGCCGAAGCCGAGATCGGCAAGATCTACGTCGGCAAGGTCGAGCGCATCGTCGACTTCGGTGCATTCGTCAACATCCTGCCGGGCAAGGACGGTCTGGTTCACATCTCCATGCTGAGCGATGCTCGCGTTGAGAAAGTGACCGACATCCTGAAAGAAGGCCAGGAAGTCGAAGTACTGGTACTGGACGTGGACAACCGCGGCCGTATCAAGCTGTCGATCAAGGACGTTGCCGCCGCCAAGGCGTCGGGCGTCTGATGATGCAGCAGGGCAGGTAACTGCCCGGTAGTGCCAATGCCCCGTATCGCAGGATACGGGGCATTTTTTTTGCTTTCAGCCGGCAGCGCCGGCAAAGCGCCTGCGCCCCAGGTTGGTGATGATCAGGCTCAGCGAGTCGGCGTTGGCCAGGATCAGGTCGGTGCGTACCTGCGGATCGCTGTAGAACGCAGTGCGTGCAGCTGCCAGGGTGTTTGTCTTGCTTAGCCGAAAGATCGCGGGCAGGGCTCGTCCATCCTTTTTCCTGATATCTCTCCAGGTCTGGCTCGAGGTGTCGAAGGTTCTGAACAGCGCCTGGGCGGGGGTGTTGATCGAGAGCCCGTTCTGTTTGTAGCCAAGGATCGTCTGATAGGCGATACGCCCGCCCCGCGTGTGCTGGCTGATCTGGTCCGGGAAGGGGGCCGCGGCTTCCACGTAGGCGATATCCACGGTTCGAAGTACCTGGTGTGACAGCTCGTGTATCAGCGTCGTTGCTTGCTGGTGGGCGAGCAGCTCGATGGCCGGTGGCGTTGCGTAAATCGAAACGTCCCATGGCAGGGTGAACACGCGCTCGGTGAGAAAGATCCGCTTGCCGGGGTCGTTGTGGTAGGTGAAACCGTAGGTATCGCGCTGATCGGGCATGTTCATGCCCACTACGAGGCGTTTGGAGGTGACCGTGTCCATCGAGGCCGACAACAGCTCGTCCAGTATCCGCTGGGTATAGTCACGCAGCAGGCGTACTGTCTGGTCGGAGGGAGGGTGGTCGAACACGTTTTGCAAGATGCTCAGTGTCTCGGGCGGCAGGGGCGCCTGGGGCGAAGACAGGTTGAGGTTCTTCAGGCAGGTGTCCAGATAGTGGCGGCTCAAGGCATGGGCACGCAGTAGCATCTGGTACTTGGTCGGCTGGAGCGCGGCAATGTTCTTCATTCCCGAAGCCAGCGTGGTGTAGCGCAGGGATATGTCTTCGTCGGCCAGGGCCGTTTCGAAACTGCTGTAGGCCGCGCCGCCGCCACGCAAGCCTTCCTGCAGATCAACCTGCCACTGATTTCCCGTTCTTTGCAGCGTGGGCCCGAGTCGGCCCTGCTTGATGATCTGCCACTGCTGTGCTGGCTTGGCCACTTCATAGACGTGGCCCGCGATCACGCAATAGAAACGCTCGGTACCCGGGGCGAAATAAAGCCCCAGGGTGGTGTTGCGGACCATGTCCTTGAGTTGCACGTTCTGCGCCTGCAGGTCACTCAGCCGGTTGGGTACCAGGGGGTTGAGCAGTACCTCGTTCCAGGCAGGGTCCAGTTCCAGTGCAGGCGTGACGGGTGAAGGCTCGTCAGGGGTCTTCCTGCTCACGCTCGAGCCACCTGGGCGCATCATGACCAGGCCACTCAGGGCGGTGACGAACTCCGCAAGCGATTCGCCCCAGTTGTGCTGCAAAGCGGCGTTACCGGATGCCTGCAACCACTGGACACTCTGTAGCGAGCTGAGCATGGCTGCCAGCTTTCCAGGCAGGAAAAACGAACTCTGCTCGATGGCAAGGCCCATTACATAGCGCAGCACATTCCAGTATTCCTCGGCGGTAGTTACCGTGCGTGCCTTGGTCAGTGCCCGCAGGAATGCCACGTTCTCGGTGAACAGGTAGTCAAGGGCATTGCCTTCGATCTCGCTGCGCACCAGTTGAACCGCACCGGGGGTGGGCGAGAAATCGAACAGGTCCGATGAGGACCAGAACAGATGGGGGTGAAGAAAGCCGTTGTGGTCGTATCGCGACTGCACCGTGTCGGGAAGCCGGTTCAGAATATCTCGTTGCAGCTCTGGGTCCGAGAGGATGGCACTGCGCAGTGCGCCCTGGTCCTTGAACTCGAGCAACATCTTGTGTGGCCGGTAGGCGCAGTACAACACCAGGGGCCCGTCCTGTTCGCCCTGCGGGCCGATCACATACATGCCCCTCACGGTATCGGGGGCGAACCCTTGCTCGGCCCGTAGCTGCAATTGGCACAGGGTGATCTTCCTGCCCTCGACCAGGTCGCGGGCGAGGGCATCCGGCTTGGCCAGCACGTGGGAAAAGTAGTAAAGCGCCTTTGCCGATAGTTTGTTGTCCAGAAAATGCTGATACCCCTCTTCCATCAGGTAGGCGGTGGATACCAGCGTGTAGCGATGACGGCGTTCGAGGTAGTCGGGATCCTGCGGGGTTAACTTCTTCTCGAGCAGGGCACGGTATGCACTGGCCACGTCGAGGCGGTCGATCATGTTGCGGATGGTGGCTGCTTCCAGCGCTTCAGGTGCCATGCCTGGTCGCGTGACGCTGACCTTCATGCTTGTCGCTGTGCCGGTCAACCGGCTGTGGGTCAGGGCGTACTCGCTCAGTGTCTTGGTGGTGGTGGCCAGGTCCGAGGAAATCGGCGAGGGCGTCTGGCCGGGCATTACCGGGTTGGGGGTGAAGTGCGTGAAGGTGACGGTAATCAGGTCGGGATCGTCCGGTGCGCTCGGGTAATCCTGGGCGAGCCCTGCCTTGAGCTGCTGGTTGGCGAAGTCGTTGAGCGTTGGGATCGAGAACAGGTAGTTGAACTTGGGGTTGCTGACACGGGCGCAGGCCTGCACCAGTTGCGCGTAGTTTTTCATTTGCTGCGGTGTCGCGTTGCATAGCCATGCCGGTAGAAGGGTGCGCAAATACTGAACCTCGAGGCTGTCGCGTACCCGCTGCAAGGCCCCTTCGAACGGGCGCCTGGCGGCCTGGTTATCGATGAAGCGTTGCAGCAATGAGGTGCCGAGCCTGCTGCGCAGGGCATAGCCCAGGTAGTAACGCCGGGTTGCAGCACGAAAGCGTGCCGCACTGTGTTCAACAAACGCGAACAGCTCGCTTTGTTCGATGAGGCGTACGCTGGGCTGACTGGCACCTGGAAGCTGCGCCAGGGTGTGCCAGTTGCGCAGGTCTTCGGCGTTCACCAGGCTCAGCCACTGATGAAGCTTCTCCGGGTCGTCGAAAGCGCTGTTCATTTCAGAGCGCAAGGCTGCTTCGCTGCTGAATTGACTCAGTGGCTCCAGCGGTGACCAGAGCAACAGGCTGTCGTTGTCGGCCGTTGCCCGCTGCAGCACGAATGCATCGGCCAGTGGCAGCAGCCCGGCCTTGCCGGGTACCGACAAGCTCAGGCTGTGCAGGCGAATGGCACTGTGCCCCGGCCGGTCCAATGCTTGCTGCAGCAGGTCGAGCAGCGCGTCATCGATCACGCCGTTCTCGCGGGCTTGCTCCAGTTCGATGCGCAGCAGCGCTTCGTACAAGCTGCGCATGCTCGTGAGCGGGGACACCACACTGTCCTTCAGGCGCAACCGACCCGTGTCGAACGCCTCGAGTTGTTCAAGGTAGGTCGAGGCAAAGCCCGCTTTAAGGGTGTCGATCTGTTGCCGGATCACGGGTGCCGACGGCCACGACAGTGGCAAGCCTTGCCGGTCCTGCACCTGCACCTGCACCTGATCCTGCGGCGCGTGCTGGTTGCCTGTTTCGCCCAGCTGTTCGAGAAACCTGTCGACCACCGTGCCAGTCTTTTCTGCCCATTTGAGCTGGATGTCCAAGGGGTGCAACTGGCCGTCGCTGATGGCGTCGAGGCTGGGGGCAAGCATGTCCAGAACACAGGACTGCACCTTCGGCTGGGCGGTGGCCAGGGATTGAAACAGCTGATGCAGTGCCCTGGCACGGGTGAGGCGCTCTACCAGCGTAACGCTCTGGCTGGGTGGCACGGGCAGCCTCATGGCGACTGCTGGCTGTGCATCGGGCAACCATCGACCGTTGACCCCCAGGTGGGTCAGGCGCCTGTCCACCAGCGCGCGCATGTCCAGTGCATCTTCGACCCCGGCCATGGCCGTGCTGCTCTGGGCACCGGGGAAGCGTAGTGCGTGGGCAAGACGCCGGTTGACCAGTGCGATCAGCGCATCAGCAAGTGCGAGGAACATCGGTTGGCCGACCTCGACCAGCCTGACCACAGGCGTCGCGCTGGTTTGCAACTGCTCCCAGTCATCGCGGCTGATCGAGGCGGGGCAAGCAGGTTGTGTGAGCAGGGCCTGGCAATGCCGTTCAAGGGCGGCCTGATCGGCGAAGTATTGGAACCCGGTTCGTGTGCTGAACAGGAACACCCCCTTGCTGGTATCGGTCGGTTGCTGCAGGGCCAGGCTGTCGGCCAGCAGCACCGTCCTACCCATGTCCTGAGCCGCTGGCACCAACGCCAGGCTACACACCCGCAAGGCGCCCAGGTCGGGGATCAGCGCTTCACGCAGCCATTGCAGCTGAGGGGTGTCGATGCGTTGTTCATTGGCCGCTCGCAACAGCGTACGACAGTAGTTGTCGGCAAGGCCAAGTGCCAGGGCTTCGCGGTTATCGCTGCCCACGTCGTTGTCGACACTGCTCCAATAGCTTCGCAGGGCCTGTGCAAAGGCCCCCGGAACGGCCTTGGCAGTGCTGGCAAGGGCCTGCTCGCAGGCGAGCGGGTCGGGCGTGTCGTGCGTTGCGGTGCCATCGCGTACGAAACGGCGCTTCAGGTCGATGCCCAGCGGCTGGCCGCTGAACGCGTCCAGTGCAACATCGGCCAGGGCCTGCGTGCGCACCACGCTGGCGTTACTGGCAATGACCTGGACCCGTTGTTGCGCGATGTCGTCGACGCCCTCCAGCAGCGTCGAGAAGGCTGTGCTCAAGCAACTGTCGAGAACACCGGTCAGGGTGGGCAGTTTGGCCAGCCCGCCGGATTGCCCCCGCAGCAGATCGATTTGCTGTTGCATCAGGTGGTGTGACCACCGGGTGAACACGGCATCGCTCAGGTTCACGAACTGCAGCGGTTCGCTCGGCACGCCCAGGTGAGTCAGCTGGGCCTGCAGGGCACTTTCAAGCTGTTGCAGCGTGTTGAAGCCCTGTACGCCATGCAATGGGCTGTACAGGTAGGTCGCCTCAAGCAGTGGGTCGCGCTGATGAATGATCAGGCAATTGGCAGACAGTGGCTGCAGGTTGCCTGTCACCTCCACCCGCATGCTCGCCGGCAGGGACGTTTGATCGGCCAGGCGACGCAGCCACCGCGCTTCGATGATGCTCAGGCTCAGGTCGCGCTGTGCGGTCTCCAGCGCGGTGATGAAGCCTGCGCGCAAGGTGCCGGGCTCAAAGTAGGGCATCACGATCATGGCGTTTCCTGCAGCGGGGGACCCGGTTCATCCGGCTCACGACGCCTGCCACGTTAGAGGGTGCCCTGTTGAAGGCAGTGGTACATATTGCAACGCCCGTTGGATTCCCGGGCATGGGTGCGGCGGTATTTTGTGAACATGCAACTTGCACGCGCATCCATCGCAAAGCATGCAATGTGCACGATGGGCTATTTTTTGGTGATTTTTAACCTGTTGATTTTTAAAGGTTTTATTTTTTATTCGGGTTGGCACAGCTTCTGCAATATCCCTGTTACCTGCTGCCAGGAATGACGGCGCAGACCTTTCGAAAAACAGGAGTGTCTCGTATGAAGAAGTTCGCTATTGCTGCTGCTACTGCCACCGCGCTGACCCTGACCATGGCTAACGCCGCCTTCGCAGCCCAACCTGCATCGCAAGCACCGATGATGCTGGCTGCTGGTGAAATGACCAAGGCCAAAGAAGAAACTTCCGATACCTGGATCACCACCAAGGTCAAAGCCGACCTGGTCACCGAGAAAGGCATCCCGGGTACCGACATCAAGGTCGAAACCAACAAAGGTGTGGTTTCCCTGTCCTCGACCACCGCGATCACCGAAGCGCAGAAAACCACTGCGGTGAACATCGCCAAGAAAATCAAGGGCGTGAAAGCCGTTTCGGCTGATGGCCTGAAAGCCGAGTAAGCGTTTCGCTCGCTGATCCTGACGGTTCATGCGAAAGGCCACACGGAGGTGGCCAACCCTAAAGCCCCGGCGCAGTCAGCCGGGGCTTTTCTTTGTGCGCTGGAACACTGGCCTGGCGTCAGTGCTCCCCGCCAGCCCTACTCGGCGTCCAGGTGCAGGGGCGAGATCACCCGGCCATCCGCTTCGGCCTGGCCCAGCGTGGCGTCGATGAAGTACACCCGGTCGTCTTGCAACTGACCCTTGTCGACCAGGTAGTCCTTGATGCTGCTGGCGCGTGCCTGACCGAGCTGACGCAGCAGCACGGTGCTCTCGGCCCATGACTTGATCACCGCTTCCTGCAGCTTGGCAGTGCGCTGTGCACGGTCCAGCTGCTCCCACTCGGCCGGTGGCTGCTGCTTGAGACGGGTACGGTAGATGCCCTCGAGCATGGCCGGCTTGTCGCCATCGGGCACCTGCAGTTGCGAGGCCTGTGCCGGCACCTTGTCGCCGCGACGCTGAAGGATCTTGTAGTAGGTGCTCTGGTACTCACGATCCAGACGCTGTGCGGCAATCAGTGGCCCGTCGCTGCTCTGGGCGCTGGTGCCTTCGATTTCCAGGCGCAGGGCAGGGCGTTCCTTGAGTGCTGCCGCCAGCTTGTCCAGCGAGCCCTGGGCATCGCTGCTCAGCTCGCTTGAGCCGGGGGCGAAGGACACGGTGCCCAGGTCTTCGGAACCGCCACCACTGACCAGCCCGCCGATGAACTTGAACGGCGCCTGGGCGGCGCGCAGCACCAGGTTGCGCAGGGTCTGCCACACGATCGGCATTACGCTGAACTGCGGGTTGTTGAGGTCGCCCGACACCGGCAGCTCGATGGAGATCTTGCCCTCGGTGTCCTTGAGCAGCGCGATCGCCAGGCGAATCGGCAGGTTGACGGCGTCGGGGCTGTCGACCTTCTCACCCAGTTGCAACTGCTCGACCACCACCTTGTTCTCGGCCTTGAGCTGGCCCTTGGTGATCAGGTAGTGCAGGTCCAGGTTCAGGCGGCCCTTGCGAATCCGGTAGCCGGCGAACTTGCCCGAGTACGGCGTCAGGGTCGTCAGCTCGACACGCTTGAAGCTGGTGGCGATGTCCAGGCTGGCCATCGGGTCGAACGGGTTGAGCGCGCCCTTGATGGTGACGGGCGCATAACGGTCCACCTTGCCCTTGATATCGACCTTGGCCGGGTGTGGCTGGCGGTTGTCGATGGTGCCGATCTGGCCGTTGAGCTGCTGGATGGCGGTGGCGAAGTTGGGCGTCAGGCTGAAGTCGGCGAAGTTGGCCGAGCCATCGTTGATGTCGATGCCACCGATACGGATACCCAAGGGCTTTTCATTGCTGGCCGTGCGCTTGCCCTGGGGCTTGGCGGCGCCGTTGGCCGGCTGCGGAATCAGCAGGTCATCCACGCTGGTGGTGCGGTCTTCGTTGATCATGAAGCGGGCATAGGGCTGCTGCAGGGTCACCTTGGCAATGCTCAGCGCATCGCCGTGGCGATAGTCCAGGCCGTCCACGTTCAGTTGCTGCCATTTGACGAAGTCACGGCCCTTGATGGTGTCCAGGGTATGCAACTGATTGACCTGCGCCTTGCCGGTGACGCTGAACGCCAACGGGGCGGTGTTCTTCAGGTCCACGTTCAGGTCGCTGCCGAGCATGCCGCTGCGCAGCTCCAGGCGAATGAACGGGCTGATGTAGGCCTGGGCTACCCGCAGGTCGATGTCCTGTGTGCTGACCTTGAGTCGGGCGCTGACCGGTGCCAGGTTGACCTCACCCGATGCCTGCAGCTTGCCCTGGCGGCCGACGCCGCTGTCGAGCTTGAGGGTGAAGGGGCTCTTGTTGAGGCTGTCGAAGTTCTGCAGGTCGAGGTTGAGCGGGCCGACATCCAGCGCCACCGCTTCTTTCTGCGAGCGATCGGCCAGATGAACCTGGTAGTTGCGCAGTTGCACGTCGCGCAGCAGCACCTGCCACGGCTTGCCGGGCGCGGCCTTGGCGCTGGCTTCCTGCGGCGCGGCCCCGGCAGTGGCCGGCTCGGCCTTTTCCTTGGGGGTGGCCTTGGCAGGCTGGCTGGCGAAGAGTTTTTGCCAGTCGAGCTGGCCGTCGGCTTCCAGGGCAGCCCAGGTTTCCAGCTTTTCACTGCGGATCTTGCCGACCGTGACCAGCTGTTTGGCCAGGTCGACCGTGGTTTCACTCACGTCCAGCCTGGCCAGGCGGGCCAACGGGCGACCGTCCGGGGCCTTGATCGCGAAGGGGGCGATGCTGAGCGAGGCGTTGTCCAGCAGCAGCTCGGTTTCCTTCGACAGGTTGAGCTTGTAATGGGTGTCCAGGTTGAGCACGCCGTCTTCAAGCACCAGCGGCAGGGCGTCGCGCACGTACGGCCACCACACCTTCATCTTGCCGTCGGTGACCTTGAGGGTGCCTTCGGAGGCGATCGGTACCAGGCTGATGGTGCCGGCCCAGTCGATGCGCCCGCCCTCTGGCCCGGCAGCCACCAGGGTCATGTCGGCGTTGTCGTCGGGCAGGGTGCTGAGGTTCTTCAGCTCCAGGTTCATCGAGTCGTAGAGGAATTCGATCGGCTCGCTCGGGCGCAGGTCCTGGAAGTGCAGGTAGCCCTCGCTCAGCTTGATGCTGCCGATGCGCAGCGGGAACGGTTCGCTTGCCGGCGTCTCGGGCTTGGGCTCGCTGGGCGGCAGCTTGAACAGCTGGGTCAGGTTCAGGCTGCCGTCCTTGGCGAACAGCAGCTCGGTGCGCGGCTTGTCCAGCTCGACGGCTGCCAGGTGCAGGGCACCGGACCACAGGCTGTCGAGCTGCAGGTTGGCGTAGAGGCGTTCGAAGCCGACCTGCTCCTTGCCGGTCTCGCCGATCTGCAAGCCCCATAGCGTCAGCTCGAGGCTGAACGGATTGAGCTCGATACGCTGGATGTGCGCCGGCACGGTGGCGTAACTGGCCAACTGCTGATTGGCGATGCGCAAGGCTACGCCAGGCAGGATCAGGAAACCGAGGAGGCTGTACAGGGCCAGGCCGGCCAACAAGGCGCCGAGGGCGCGTTTCAATCCTTTGGGCATGTGCGGCGTCGTCTGTCTAGAGCGGGAGTGCTTGGAGTATGGCACGTTAATTCGGTTCCGAAGGTAGTCCGAAATACCGGACTACCTGCGGTTTTTTCCACTTACAGCTGCAGGATCAAGCACTTCAGGGGCGGCTGTCCGTCCAGTGACGGGAAGTCGTCTGCCGGCTTGAGCACCTGCCATTCCCGCACCGGGCGGCCGATCTTCTGTGCGCAACGCAGCACCTGCTCGCGCCAGTCGTCGAGGCCGACCTTGGCCAGGTTGTTGCAGCAGATCAGCACGCCGCCTTCGGCCGTGCTCAGCAGGGCGGGCTTGAGCAGGCTCTGGTAATCACGCAGCAGGTCGACGGTGCCGAACGCGCTCTTGGCCCAGGCAGGCGGGTCGAGCAGTACCAGGTCGAACTCGCGCGGCTCCAGGCGCGGGTAGGCCGGCAGCTTGTGCCCGCGACGCTGGCTGACCGGCAGGCCTGCCAGCTGGCGAATGGCCGGAAAGTAGTCGGACTGGATGAACTCCATGGGCGCCAGTTGCGGGTTGAGTGCGCCGTTCTCGCGGCCAACGGCCAGGTTGCCTTCGGCGAAATCCAGGTTGCACACCGCGCTGGCACCTCCGGCGGCAGCGCTCAGGCCTACCCCGCAGGTATAGGCGAACAGGTTGAGCACGCGTTTGCCGGCACTGTGTTGCTTGACCCAGCCACGGGCATTGCGCAGGTCCAGAAACAACAGCGGGTCCTGGCCGGCATGGCGACCGCGCACGCGGTAGTTCAGGCCCCACTCGTGACCGACCAGGTCGGCCAGCGCGCCCTCGCTGGGCTGGTAGACCGGGTCGCGCCGGTCGATGCGGCTGTTGCCCTGGGAGCGGTCGTTGTACACCAGCAGCAGTGGCAGGCCCAGTTCGCGCTCGATGTGCCCATGCAGGTCCAGCAGGGCATCGCGCTCGAGGGTGTGGTGAAAGCTCTGTACCAGCAACTGCGGGCCATAGCGGTCGACGGTCAGTCCGCCCGCGCCTTCCTGGCTGCCGTGGAACAGCCGGTAACAGTCGGTGCCCTGGGCGTGCAGCTCACTTAGAAGCTGCTGGCGGGCGTCGAGGGCGGCGCGCAGCGCCTGATTCAAGGAGGACATGCACGTAGCCTTGGTTTGCGGGCGTGCAGTTTAACAGCAGGCGGGTGCCTTGCACCTGTTCAGGCGCAGCCCACTCGCCGCCTGGCCCGGTGCAGCGAACTGTCGCGCATGGCCCAGCGCAGCACCGGCGCCGTGCTGTCGATGCCCAGGCCTACCAGCCGCCGCTTGAGCGGGTGCGGCGTGCGCTCGAGCAGTTCGCCGGCCCAATCGGGCAGCAGGTTGATCCCCGCCTGCATCATCAGGTTGGCCACCGGTTTGGCCAGGCGGCTCGGCGCCGGGGCCTCCAGCAACACACGCACCACTTCGCGGCTGCGCTCGTCGCATACCAGTTGCGGGCGCATGGCTTGCAGGTAGTGCGCCACCGCCTGGCGCGAACGCGGCACGTTGCGAGCCCCCAGGCGTTCGGCCACCAGGGCGATCTCGGCGTAGTAGGCGTCCTGGTCGGCCAGCGAGAGGGGCGGGTTGCGGTAGCGCAGGTGCGCGGCCATGAAGCTGCTGACTTCGGCCACGTGCACCCAGGTCAGCAGGTCCGGGTCACTGGCGGCATACGGGCGGCCATCGGCCGCGGTCCCCACCACCTGCAGGTGAATGGTGCGTACCTTGTCGATCAGCCATTCGGCGTCGCGGGTGGAGCCGAAGGTGGTGCCGGAGATGAACTGGCTGGTGCGGCGCAGGCGGCCGATGATGTCCTGGCGAAAGCTGGAATGGTCCCACACCCCGGCCAGGGCCAGCGGGTGCAGCACCTGCAGCAGCAAAGCGCTGATACCGCCGATGAGCATGCTGGGGAAATCCCCGTGCACCTGCCAGCTGATGCTGCGCGGGCCGAACAGCCCGGGGTCGCCCTTGGGCTGTTCGAGGTCGAGTTGGCCCAGGGCCAGGCCCGTGAGGCTCAGCAACTGTGTTTCGATACGGCGGCGTAGCGCTTCCATGGATACCTTGAGGCACCGTCGCCGCGGTGCCGTTCATTGATTCAGGCGTTTGTCGATCAGGCCTTGGACCACGCTCGGGTCGGCCAGGGTCGAGGTGTCGCCCAGGTTGTCCAGCTCGTTGCAGGCGATCTTGCGCAGGATGCGGCGCATGATCTTGCCCGAGCGGGTCTTGGGCAGTGCTGGCGCCCACTGGATCAGCTCGGGTTTGGCAAAGCTGCCGATCTCCTTGCTGACCAGCGCCAGCAGTGCCTGCTTGAGGTGGTCGTCCGGGGTCACGCCGTTCATGGGCGTGACGAAGGCATAGATGCCCTGGCCCTTCAGGTCGTGAGGGTACCCGACCACGGCGGCTTCGGCGATGCTGTCGTGCAGCACCAGGGCACTTTCCACCTCGGCAGTGCCGATGCGGTGCCCGGACACGTTGATCACGTCGTCGATGCGCCCGGTTATCCACAGGTCGCCATCGGCATCGCGGCGCGCGCCGTCGCCGGTGAAGTAGTAGCCCGGCAGGGGTTTGAAGTAGGTGTCGATCATGCGCTGATGATCGCCGTATACGCTGCGGATCTGCCCCGGCCAACTGGCCTTGATCGCCAGCAGCCCGCTGCCGGGGCCCTCGATCAGCGCGCCCTTGTCGTCCAGCAGCACCGGCTGCACGCCGAACAGCGGACGGGTGGCACAACCGGGCTTGATGTGGCGGGCGCTGACCAGCGGGCTGAGCATGATGCCGCCGGTCTCGGTCTGCCACCAAGTGTCGACGATCGGGCAGCGCTTCTCACCGACCTTCTCGAAGTACCATTCCCAGGCTTCCGGGTTGATCGGCTCGCCCACGCTGCCCAGCAGGCGCAGGCTCTTGCGCGAGGTACCGTCGAGCGGCGCCGAACCTTCGCGCATCAGTGCCCGCAGAGCGGTGGGGGCGGTATAGAAGATGTTCACCTGGTGCTTGTCGACCACCTGCCAGAAGCGCGAGGCATCGGGGTAGTTGGGCACGCCTTCGAACATCAGGGTGGTGGCGCCGTTGGCGAGCGGGCCGTAGACGATGTAGCTGTGGCCGGTTACCCAGCCGACATCGGCGGTGCACCAGAACACCTCGCCGTCGCGGTAGTCGAACACCACCTTGAACGTCAGGGCGGCCTGCAGCAGGTAGCCGGCGGTGGTGTGCAGCACGCCCTTGGGCTTGCCGGTGCTGCCGGAGGTGTAGAGGATGAACAGCGGGTCTTCCGCATCCATCGGCTCGGGCGGGCAGTCGTCGCCCACCTGGCTGATTGCCTCGTGGTACCAGAGGTCGCGGGCTTCGTTCCAGTCCACCGGGCCGCCGGTGCGGCGTACCACCACCACGCTGCTGACGTCCGGGCAGCTTTGCAGGGCCTTGTCGACGTTGTTCTTCAGGCCAATGCTCCTGGCGCCGCGCACGCCTTCGTCGGCGGTAATCACCGTGCGGCAGTCGGCGTCGAGGATGCGGTCGCGCAGGGCGTCGGGGGAAAAGCCGCCGAACACCACCGAGTGAATCGCGCCGATGCGGGTACAGGCCAGCATGGCGAAGGCAGCTTCGGGAATCATCGGCATGTAGATGCACACCCGGTCGCCCTTTTTCACCCCGCGCTGCTTGAGCACGTTGGCCAGGCGGCACACCTGCTGATGAACCTGGCGGTAGGTGAGGGTGGTGGACTGCTGCGGGTTGTCGCCTTCCCAGATGATCGCCGGCTGGTCGCCGCGCTGAGCCAGGTGGCGGTCCAGGCAGTTGTAGCTGACGTTGAGCTTGGCATCCTTGAACCAGGTTGCCTGGCCCGTGCGCAGATCGCTCTGCTGAACAGCCGACCAGGGGCTGATCCAGTCCAGGCGCCTGGCTTGTTCGGCCCAGAAGGTGTCGGGATCGTCTACGGACTGGCGATACAGGCGCTGGTAGTCGGCCTGGGAGAGTTGTGCCGCCTTGCTGACGGCATCGGCTTCGGGGTAGTCGCTGATATCGAACATTGGGGGGCCCTTTCCTGTTGGATAGGTGTCGCTCCCATCGCGGGCCAAGCCCGCTCCCACGCGGTGTGCATCGTACCTGTGGGAGCGGGCTTGGCTCGCGATGGGGATAACAACATCCCGACAGTGTAGCCCTTAGCCCCGGTGACGCCCGCGGAAGTAGTTGATCAGGCCCTGGGTCGAGGCATCTTCGGCCGGCTCTTCGATACCGCCGGTCAGGCGCTGGTACACGCCCTTGCCCAGTTCCTTGCCCAGCTCCACACCCCACTGGTCGAAGGCATTGATGCCCCACACCACGCTCTGCACGAACACCTTGTGCTCGTACATCGCCACCAGCGCGCCCAGGCGCCGCGGGCTGATACGCTCGACCACCAGGGTGTTGCTCGGACGGTTGCCCGGGATCACCTTGTGCGGCGCCAGGCGCTGCACCTCGGCTTCGGCCATGCCCTTTTCGCGCAGCTCGGCCTCGGCCTCGGCGCGGGTCTTGCCGAGCATCAACGCCTGGCTCTGGGACAGGCAGTTGGCGTACAGCCACTGGTGGTGGTCTGCCACCGGGTTGAAGCTCACCACCGGCACGATGAAGTCGGCCGGGATCAGCTGGGTGCCCTGGTGCAGCAACTGGTGATAGGCATGCTGGCCGTTGCAGCCCACGCCGCCCCAGATCACCGGCCCGGTGTCGTGGTCGACCGGGGTGCCGTCCTGGCGCACGCTCTTGCCGTTGGACTCCATGTCCAGTTGCTGCAGGTGCTTGGTGATGTTGCGCAGGTAATGGTCGTACGGCAGGATCGCGTGGCTCTGGGCGCCCCAGAAGTTGCCATACCACACGCCCAGCAAGGCCAGCAGTACCGGCATGTTCTGCTCGAACGGTGCGGTCTGGAAGTGCTGGTCCATGGTGTAGGCACCCGACAGCAGCTCCTTGAAGTTGGCGGTGCCGATGGCCAGGGCGATCGGCAGGCCGATGGCCGACCACAGCGAATAGCGTCCGCCTACCCAGTCCCACATCGGGAAGATGTTCTCTTCACGGATACCGAAGGCCACCGCAGCGGCCTTGTTGCTCGATACGGCGATGAAGTGCTTGTACAGCTCGGCTTCCGAACCACCCTGGGCCAGGTACCAGACCCGAGCCGCCTGGGCGTTCTTCAGGGTTTCCAGGGTATTGAAGGATTTGGACGACACGATGAACAGCGTGGTCTCGGCACGCAGCTTGGCCGACAGCTCGTGGAATTCGCTGCCGTCGATATTGGCCAGGTAGTGGCAGCGCACGCCGCGCTGGGCGTAGGGCAGCAGGGCCTCGGAGACCAGCTCCGGGCCGAGGAACGAGCCGCCGATGCCGATGTTGACCACGTCGGTGATCGGCTTTTCGCTGTAGCCGCGCCACAGGCCGTCGTGGATGCGCCCCACCAGCTCGGTGACCTGATTCAGCACCTTGTGCACGTCGGGCATGATGTTCACGCCATTGACGCTCAGTTTGTCGCCCACCGGGCGCCGCAGCGCGGTATGCAGGGCCGGGCGGCCTTCGGAGGCGTTGACGATTTCGCCGGCAAACAGCGACTTGATCGCGTCCTGCAGGCCCACTTCATTGGCCAGCCCCACCAGCAGGTCGCGGGTCTGGTGGTCGATGAGGTTTTTCGAATAGTCCAGAAACAGCCCGCAGCTGCTCAGGCTGAACTGCTCGAAGCGCTGCGGGTTGGCGTTGAACGCATCGCGCATGCTGAAGCCCTGCATGGCGCTGCGGTGTTGCTGGAGCGCCTGCCAGGCGGGCAGCGTAGTGACATCGTGGGGGGTGCGGTAGTACGCCATCGCTGCAGGTTTCCTTGGTACGTGAACTGCCTTTGACACTGGAAAGACGGGCCCGTTTCCAGTGTGGCAGGTTAATTGCCCGGCAGCCCGGCCGGGTGCGTTGTCACTGTTCGTCGAGGTTCAGGTGCAGGTTGTCGATCAGGCGCGTGGCGCCCAGTACCGCTGCTACCAGAATCACCAGGTCGCGGTCGTGCGCCGCTGCCGGGCGCAGGTTCAGCGCCTGACGGATTTCCAGGTAGTCGGGCTTGAAGCCGGCCTCCACCAGTTGTTGCCGACCTTCGGCGATCAGCACCTCGAAGTCACGGCGGCCCTGGCCGATTGCCTGGGCGATCCGGCTCAGGGTGCGGTAGATCGTGGGCGCAGTGGCACGTTGTGCGTCGGTCAGGTAACCGTTGCGCGACGACAGGGCCAGGCCGTCCTCGGCGCGCACGGTCGGCTCGCCGATGATCTGGATGGGCAGGTTGAGGTCGCGCACCAGCGCGCGGATCACCGCCAGTTGCTGGAAGTCCTTCTGGCCGAACACGGCCAGGTCGGGCTGGACCATGTTGAACAGCTTGCTGACCACCGTGGCAACACCCTCGAAGTGCCCGGGACGGCTGGCGCCACACAGCCCTTCGGACAGGTGCGGAACGCTGACCAGGGTCTGGGACGCCATGCCGTCGGGGTACATTTCTTCGACGTTGGGGGTGAACAGCAGGTGGCAGCCGGCCTGCAGGAGTTTTTCCTGGTCGGCGGCGAGGGTGCGCGGGTACTTGTCGAGGTCTTCGTTGGCGCCGAACTGCAGCGGGTTGACGAAGATGCTCGCCACCACGAAATCGGCCCGCTGCGCGGCCTTGGTCACCAGCGCGGCATGCCCGCTGTGCAGGTTGCCCATGGTGGGCACGAAGCCGATGCGCTTGCCCTCGCTGCGTGCGCGGGCGACCGCAGCGCGCAGTTCAAGGATGGTCTTGACGGTATTCATGCGCTGAACCCATGTTCGGTGCCGGGGAAGGTCACGCCCTTGACGGCTTGCACGTAGGCACCGAAAGCACCGGCAATGTCGGGCTGGCCGAGCATGAAGTTCTTCACGAACTTGGGCACGCGGCCGCTGAGCGACAGGCCGAGCATGTCGTGCATCACCAGTACCTGGCCATCGGTGGCGCTGCCGGCACCGATGCCGATGACCGGAATGGTCACGGCCTGGGTGATTTCCGCCGCCAACTCGCTGGGCACGCATTCGAGCAGCAGCATGGCTGCGCCGGCCTGCTCCAGGGCGATGGCGTCGGCACGCATCTGCCGTGCCTGGTTCTCCTGGCGGCCCTGGACCTTGTAGCCGCCCAGGATGTTCACGGTCTGCGGCGTGAGGCCCATGTGCGCACACACCGGCACGCCGCGTTCGGCCAGCAGGCGAATGGTCTCGGCCAGCCAGGCGGCGCCCTCGACCTTGACCATGTGCGCGCCGGCCTGCATCAGTGCGCCGGCATTGGCGAAGGCCTGCTCGGTGGTGGCGCAGGCCATGAAGGGCAGGTCGGCCAGAATCAGCGCACCCTGGTTGCCGCGCTTGACGCAGGCGGTGTGGTAGGCCATTTCGGCGTTGGTCACCGGCAAGGTGCTGTCATGGCCCTGCAGGACCATGCCCAGGGAGTCACCCACCAGCAATATTTCCACGCCGGCCTGACTCGCCACCTTGGCAAAGGTCGCGTCATAGCAGGTCAGCATGGTTATTTTCTCGCCCTTGGCCTTGAGGCCTTGCAGGGTGGTCAGGGTTACTTCTGGCATGAAAGGAATCCTCGTTCAGGCGCTGTGAAAAACGACTGCGTACAACGCGTGTATTCATCTACTGGAACAGCACATCATCGATTGTGGTGTTTGGAGTACAACCCTGTTCCAGGCCTATATACGCCTTATGCGGCGCCGGGGCGCTGCGGGACGCCTATAGTCGTGAGCACGAAGACTGAAGTCAATTACCCTGTTACCGCATTGTTACGAAGGCGCTGTTACGGGCGTTACCGCGTGGGGGAGCGCCCGGTTACAGGCGCTTGAGGCCAACGAACGGGCATTCTGCCAGCCATTGCGCGAGGGGGCGCTGGTCGGGCAGGCAGAAGTCGCCGGGCACCAGCTCTGCCAGGGGGTACAGCACGAACGGGCGTGCGTGCATGTGGTAGTGGGGAACCTTCAGGCGCGGCTCGTCGAGCACCTGATCGGCATACAGCAGGATATCCAGGTCCAGGGTGCGTGGGCCCCAGCGTTCCTTGCGTTCGCGGCCCTGGTCGGCCTCGATGGCCTGCAGGGCATCGAGCAGCGCCAGCGGCGCCAGCGAGGTATCGAGCGCCGCAACCGCGTTGGTGTAGCGCGGCTGGCCAGGCGACAGCGAGTCGCTGGCGTAGAACGACGACACACCGGCCAGTTGCGAACCCGGCAACCGGCCCAGCGCCTCGAGGGCGCTGCGCAGTTGCTGTTGCGGGTCGGCCAGGTTGCTGCCCAGGCCGATGTAGGCACGCACCATGCGGCGTTACTCGCCTGCGCCGTCGGCGCGCTTGCGCTTGCTCGGGCTGCGCTTGCGTTTGCGCGGGCCCGCGCCGGCGCCGTCGTCGCGGCTGCCCAGGTCACGGATCATGTCGCGGCGCTCGCTGTCGTTGCAGTCCTGGTAGTCGGTCCACCATTGGCCCAGGCCGTCGGTTTCCTCGCCCGCGCTCTCGCGCAGCAGCAGGAAGTCGTAGCCGGCGCGAAAGCGCGGGTTGTCCAGCAGCAGGTCGGCACGTTTGCCGCTGCGCCGTGGCAGGCGCTCCTGCATGTCCCAGATCTCGCGGATCGGCATCGTGAAGCGCTTGGGGATCGCAATGCGCTGGCACTGTTCGGCGATCAGCTCGTGGGCGGCTTCCTGCAGGGCCGGGATCGGCGGCATGCCGCGGCTCTGCAGGCGCAGGGCACGCCCTGGCAGCGCCGGCCAGAGCATGGCGGCGAACAGGAAGGCCGGGGTGACCGGCTTGCCTTGCTTGATGCGCAGGTCGGTGTTGATCAGCGCCTGGCTGATCAGGGTGTGGGTGTAGGTCGGCTGGTCTTCCAGCGCCTGGGCACTGGCCGGGAACAGCGGGTCGAACAGTTGCAGGTCGACCAGCATCTCGAAGGTGTCGGCCGCATAGCCGGACAGGAACAGCTTCAGGGTTTCTTCGAACAGGCGTGCGGCAGGGATTTCACGCAGCATCGGGGCCAGCTCGCGGATCGGTTGCACGGTGTGCTTTTCGATACCGAAGTTGAGCTTGGCCGCGAAGCGCACGGCCCGCAGCATGCGTACCGGGTCTT
The DNA here is from genome assembly GCF_029960155.1 of Pseudomonas sp. PS01300. NCBI lineage: Bacteria > Pseudomonadati > Pseudomonadota > Gammaproteobacteria > Pseudomonadales > Pseudomonadaceae > Pseudomonas > Pseudomonas sp. PS01300. The sequence goes on from NZ_JASCPN010000018.1 coordinate 57,447, forward strand.
CCTGGTAACGCTGCACAGGGTCGCCGATCAGGCGGATCAGACGGTTGCGGATATCGTGCACGCCGTTGGCGTAATCGAGAATGCGCTCGCTGACCGGATCGTAGTACAGGGCATTGATGGTGAAGTCGCGGCGCTGCGCGTCTTCTTCCAGGGTGCCGTATACATTGTCACGCAGGATGCGCCCGCTCTCGTTGCGTGAAGAGGTGTGGCTGTTCTCTTCCTCGACCTCGGGATGGTTGGCGCGGAAGGTGGCGACTTCGATGATTTCGCGACCGAAATGGATATGCACCAGCTTGAACCGCCGGCCGATGATCCGGGCGTTGCGAAACTCTGCACGGACCTGTTCGGGGGTGGCACTGGTGGCGACGTCGAAGTCCTTGGGGGTAATGCCCAGGAGTTGATCGCGAACGCAACCGCCGACCAGGTAGGCCTGGTAGCCTGCGTTCTGCAGGCGCTCGACGATGTTCACCGCGTGGCGGCTGAACTGGCCACGTTGCAGTGAATGCTGGCCGCTATTGATCACTTCGGGCGTGGTGCGAATGTGGTGCTGGCCACGCACGGTAGGACGGAATGACTGGAACAACTTCTTCAGCATGGGATGCACTGTTTGAAGGAATGTTCGGCCAAAAACGAAGAATGGCCGCATGATGGGCGGGGATTCTAGCATTTACTCGAAGGATGGTGTAGGCGGGTGCATCGGGCGGGCTGAAAGCCGGAAACTACAAGGGGAGCCGAAGCTCCCCAAGAAGTAGTTGCATGCTCTTATTGTTCTTTTGCCGGGCTTCTTGTTTTTGTTGAGTGCCCTACCCACAAAACCGCAAGGCTTGTGGGTGTTCTCCCTAACCGGGAGTCAAGAGCAAACGGATTGCTTTGGTCGCTGAGGTTGCAGTGATCATGCGATCCAACCAGTTCAGGCCCTGCTTGAGTGCAGTTTTTGTTGTTCTCTGCCTGGTTGTGGGGCAAGCCCCAAATACAACTCCTCTCCAAAAGAATCAGTTAGCTGCGCCTCCGCCGTCTTGTTCTTATTGTGCGTGAGCCGATTCGTCTTATTTTTATTGTCTTTTGCAGTGCTTGTTATTGTTCTTGTACCGAACATATAGCAGGTGCCGTGCCAACTTTTGCAAACCCCAGTAAAACAAGGGGTTAGGCGGTTTTGGGGGCGTCTGGCGGGCATAAAAAAACCGGGGATTCGTTACCGTATGCCCCGGTATCTGTTACGTGATCAGCGTGAGGTAACATTTTTTTCACACGCCCTGGTGTTACCTGCCGGTAACACCGGTGCGCGTGCTGGCTCAGCTTTCGCTGGTGGCCCCGCTCTTGCGCCGCGGGATACCCAGGCGCTGACGACGTTCCCACAGGCATTTGCGGCTGACACCGAGCTTGCGGGCCAGCTCGGTCTCGGTCATGTGGTCCTGGTGTTCGAGTACAAAGTGCTGGAAGTAGTCTTCCAGTGACAGGTCTTCGGTCGGTTCGTGGCTGGTGTTGCTGGCGGCGCCACCGGCAGACGGCAGGCCGGCGAACACGTCATCGTCTTCCAGGTCGGCCAGCTCGATGTCGATGCCCAGCAGGTCGGCAGAGATTTCCGGGCTTTCGCACAGGATCACCGCGCGCTCCACGGCGTTTTCCAGCTCTCGCACGTTGCCCGGCCAGGAGTAATGACGAATGGCCTGTTCGGCGTCATGGGCGAACTTCAGGTCGTTGCGCCCGATGCGTGCGCTCTGGCGGGCGAGGAACGCATTGGCGATCTCGTTGACGTCGGCGCCACGCTCGCGCAGGGCGGGCAGCTTGAGGGCGATCACGTGCAGGCGATAGTAAAGGTCTTCGCGGAACTGGCCGACCTTGGCCAGGTTCTTCAGGTCGCGGTGGGTGGCGGCAATCAGGCGCACATCGACCTTTTGCGATTGCACCGAGCCCACCCGTCGGATCTCGCCTTCCTGCAGTACGCGCAGCAGGCGGGCCTGGGCTTCGAGCGGCAGTTCGCCGATCTCGTCGAGAAACAGCGTGCCCCCGTCGGCCGCTTCGACCAGGCCGGCACGGCCGGCGCTGGCGCCGGTGAACGCGCCCTTTTCGTGACCGAACAGCTCGGACTCGATCAGGCTTTCGGGGATCGCCGCGCAGTTGACCGAAATCATCGGCGCCTTGGCCCGGCGTGACAGGTTGTGCAGCGCGCGCGCCACCAGCTCCTTGCCGGTACCCGATTCACCCTGGATCAGTACATTGGAGTCGGTGGGCGCGACCTTGCGGATCTTGCCGTACAGGTCCTGCATCGGCGGGCACGAGCCGATGATGCCGATTTCGCCATTGGCATTGCCCGGCTTGTCCGCCGGGGCCGCCTTGGCGCCGGCGCTGCTGCGCTCGGCAGGGGCGGCGGGGGCGTTCTGGCGGTCGCGCAGGATGCGGGCGACGGCCTGGAGCATCTCGTCGTGATCGAAGGGCTTGGCGATGTAGTCCACTGCGCCCATCTTCATCGAGTCGACGGCCGAGCGCAGGCTGGCGTAGCTGGTCATGATCAGCACCGGCTTGCCTTCGCCCAGCTTGATCAGCTCGGTACCCGGTGCGCCGGGCAGGCGCAGGTCGCTGACAATCAGGTCGAAGCTCGGAATGCTGAAGCGTTCCTGGGCCTCCTGTACCGAGCCGGCTTCGCTGACCTGGTACTGGTTGCGTTCGAGCAGGCGACGCAAGGCCGAGCGGATGATGGTTTCGTCTTCGACGATCAGAATATGCGGCATTGATTCAATTCTCTCGACGGTCTCAGTTCACAGCGGACGTCGCTACGACATGACGCGGCAGGGTCACACGGATCCGGGTGCCACGCTGGCTTTGAGTATCGGCCGGGCTGTCGATGGTGATTTGTCCATAATGCTCTTCCACGATGGAATAGACCAGAGCGAGCCCCAGCCCGGTGCCTTCGCCCGGATCCTTGGTGGTGAAGAAGGGTTCGAACAGCCGGTCCATGATGCTCTTCGGAATGCCGCTGCCTTCGTCCTCGACGATCAGGTCGACGGTGTGCTCGCTGGCTTCGCTCTTGACCCGTACCGCCGTGCCGGCCGGCGATGCATCGCGGGCGTTGGACAGCAGGTTGATGAGTACCTGCGCCAGGCGCTGCGGATCGCCGTCGACCCAGTGCTCGGGGTCGCACAGGTTGAAGAACTGTACTTCGAAATTACGCCGGTTCAAGGCCAGCAGACCGATGGCATCCTGCGCCACTTCGGCCAGGCACACCGGTTCGTCACTGTGCTGGTGGCTGCCGGCGTGGGCGAAGCTCATCAGCGACTGGACGATGCGCGAGATGCGCTTGGTCTGCTCCAGGATCTGGCTGCTCAGCTCGGTGATCTCGCCGTCGTCCTCGCGCTCTTCACGCAGGTTCTGCGCCAGGCAGGCGATGCCGGTGACCGGGTTGCCGATTTCGTGGGCGACCCCGGCGGCCAGGCGGCCGATGCTGGCCAGGCGCTCGGAGTGCACCAGCTTGTCTTCGAGCATCTGGGTTTCGGTGAGGTCTTCCACCAACAGCACCAGGCCGCTGTTGCCCGGTGCCAGGGGCTCGTCGATGGCCGCCTTGTGCAGGTTGAGCCAGCGGGTCTGCCCGTCCAGGCCCAGGCGCTGCTTGTGCAGGTGCTCGTCGGGCACGTTGATGAACCCCAGCAACAGGCCGCGCCAGGGTTCGCCGATGGTGGTCAGGCGCGAGCCGACCACACGCTTGGCGGGGATGCCGGTCAGCTCTTCCATGGCCCTGTTCCACATCAGGATCTCCTGATCCTTGGCCAGCGAGCAGACGCCCATGGGCAGCTCCTGCAGGGTCTGGCGGTGGTAGCGGCGCAGGGCATCGAGCTCGGCGGCCAGGCCGGTGAGGCGCGAGTGATAGTCTTCCAGGCGGCTCTCGATGAAATGGATGTCTTCGGTCACGTAGTTCTCGCTGCCCGACTTGTACGGCAGGAAGGTCTCGACCATGTCCTGTGCCACGCTGGGGCCCATCAGGCCCGACAGGTTGGCCTCGATGCGGTCGCGCAGGCGTCGCAGGGCGTACGGGCGGCGTTCGTCGAAGGGCAGGTACAGGTCGCGCAGGGCTTGCTCGACTTCTTTCTGCGCGGCCTTGGCGCCCAGCGGCTTGGCCAGCTGGGTGGCGAATTCCTGCGGCGAGGCGGCGTGCAGTTCGCGCCGTTGCGGACGGCGCACGTTATCCACGGCGCAGGCCTCGGCGGCGGCGACTTCCTCGGCGCTGGCGTTGCTGAACAGCGAGATCAGGGTGAACAGCAGCACGTTGGCCGCCAGCGAGGCGATCGCCGCCATGTGCCAGCTGGTGTCGTCGAGCACATAGATCATGTTCAGCAGCGGAATGTAGAAGCCCTGCAGGTTGCCCACCAGCGGCAGCAGCATGGTCACCATCCACACCAGGATCCCCGCCAGCAGGCCGGCGATGAAGCCGCGCCGGTTGGCGGTGGGCCAGTACAGCACCGACAGCACGCCTGGCAGGAACTGCAGGGTGGCAACGAAGGCGACGATGCCCAGGTTGGCCAGGTCCTGCTGGGCGCCGAGCAGCAGATAGAAGCCGAAACCGGCGGCGATGATCGCCACGATCAGCGCGCGGCGCGTCCATTTCAGCCAGCGATAGATGTTGCCTTCGGCCGGCGGCTGGTACAGCGGCAGCACCAGGTGGTTCAGCGCCATGCCCGACAGCGCCAGGGTGGTGACGATGATCAGCCCGCTGGCGGCGGATAGCCCGCCGATGTAGGCCAGTAGCGCCAGGGCCTGATTGTTGGCGGCGATGCCCAGGCCCAGGGTGAAGTATTCCGGGCTGGTGCTGGCGCCCAGCTTGAGCCCGGCCCACAGGATCAGCGGTACCGCCAGGCTCATCAGCAGCAGGAACAGCGGCAGGCCCCAGCTGGCGCTGACCAGCGAGCGCGGGTTGAGGTTCTCGGTAAAGGCCATGTGGTACATGTGCGGCATCACGATGGCCGAGGCGAAGAACACCAGCAGCAGGGTGCGCCACGGGCCTTCCTGCAAGGGTGTGTGCAGCGCGGCGAGGGCGGTCTGGTTCTGCAGCAGCCACACCTCCAGCTCGTGCGGGCCGCCGAACACCCCGTACAGCGCATACAGGCCGATGCCGCCCAACGCCAGCAGCTTGACCACCGACTCGAAGGCGATGGCGAACACCAGCCCCTCGTGTTTCTCGCGGGTGGCGATATGGCGTGAGCCAAAGAAGATGGTGAACAGCGTGATCATGGCGCAGAAGGCCAGGGCCACGCGACTCTTGACCGGCTCGCCGGTGAGGATGCTGATGGAGTCGGCCACGGCCTGGATCTGCAGGGCCAGCAGCGGCAGCACGCCGATCAGCATGAAGATCGTGGTGAGGGCGCCGGCCCAGGTACTGCGAAAGCGGAACGCGATGAGGTCGGCCAGCGACGAGAGCTGGTAGGTGCGGGTGATCTTCAGGATCGGATAGAGCAGCACCGGGGCGAGCAGGAATGCACCGGACACTCCCAGGTAGCAGGCCAGGAAACCGTAGCCGTACTGGTAGGCCAGGCCGACTGTGCCGTAGAAGGCCCAGGCACTGGCGTACACGCCCAGCGACAGGGTATAGGTCAGTGGGTGGCGAATGATCGAGCGCGGGATCATGCCGCGCTCGCTGATCCAGGCCACGCCGAACAGCACCAGCAGGTAGGCGGCGCTGATCAGGATCATCTGGGTCAGGCTAAAGCTCATCGGCATCACGTTGGCTCTGCAGGATAAAGGTCACGACGATCAGGATCAGCCACAGCAGGTAGGGGCGATACCAGGCGCCGGTGGGTTCGATCCACCAGTCCATGATGGCCGGGGAGAACAGGTAGATCCCCACTACCAGAAGCAGGACCAAGCGATAGATGTACATGCGGGCCTCGTTGGCTGTGGACGCTGCGTGCCTGGGCTTATTATTGGCGCAAATCGGCGTCGATGGTAACGGAAGGGCCGGTGCCTGCAAACGACCTTCGCCAGAATGCCCAACGAATTGAATTTGTTGGGCTTTGTGCAAGCTGTTCCGGCCTCTTCGCTGTCCAGGTTCTGTACTGGCCTGGAGGGCAACGGTGCACCGATGGGCGCTGGCCTGCCAGCGAAGGGCTCAGCGCCTGTATCAGCAGTGGGCAGCGATCAATGAAGGTCGGCTTCCGGCACGCTCAGGCGCCGGGGCAGGGCGTCGGTATTCCAGTGCTGGGCGGCGTGCGCGAGTACCTCGCTCGGCGTACCCAGCGCCATGCCCGCCTCGACCGGTTGGCCGAGCGCACGCAAGGCCCGCAACAGCAAGGGTGTGGCCTGGTCCGCCGGCAACGGTGCCGAGCGATACGACTTGCCCAGCTTGTGCCCGTCGGGCTGGGTGATCAGCGGCACATGCAGGTAGCGCGGCTGCGACAGGCCCAGCAGCTCCTGCAGGTACAGCTGGCGCGGGGTGTTGTCGAGCAGGTCGGCGCCGCGCACGATATCGGTCACGCCTTGCCAGGCATCGTCCAGCACCACTGCCAGCTGGTAAGCGTACAGGCCATCGCGGCGCCGGATCACGAAGTCGCCCACCTCGCGTCCCAGGTGCTGCTCGAAGCGGCCCTGCAGACGGTCGGTGAAGTGATAGCTCAGCTCGGGCACGCGCAGGCGAATGGCCGCGTCCTCCTGGGCGTGGCCCAGGTTGCGGCACAGGCCCGGATAGATACCGTTGTACCCTTCCAGCTGCTTGCGCGAACAGGTACAGGCGTACGCCAGGCCCTGCTGGAACAGGCGCTGCACCACGGCGGCATAGGCGTCGTGACGCTGGCTCTGGTACACCACTGCGTCGTCCCAGTGCAGGCCGTAGTTTTCCAGAGTGTGCAGGATGGCGGCCTGGGCGCCGGGGGCTTCGCGCGGCGGGTCGATGTCTTCCATGCGCAGCAGCCATTGCCCGCCCACCGCGCGTGCGTCCAGCCACGAGGCGAGGGCGGCAACCAGCGAGCCGAAATGTAGAAAACCACTGGGGGTGGGGGCGAAGCGCCCGATGTAGCGCGGGGTGTTCATCACAGGCGGGTAGATCCGACAGCCATAAATGAAACGGGGCGCCTTGAGCGCCCCGTTCTGTTCAGGTCAGGCCTTGCCGACCTGTTTTTCCTTGATTTCCGCAAGGTTCTTGCAGTCGAAGCACTTGTCGGCGGTAGGGCGGGCCTCCAGGCGGCGCACACCGATTTCAACACCGCAGTCTTCGCACCAGCCGTAGTCCTTGTCCTGGATCAGTTGCAGCGTCTTGTCGATCTTCTTGATCAACTTGCGCTCGCGGTCACGATTGCGCAGTTCCAGCGCAAATTCTTCTTCCTGGCTGGCACGGTCTGCCGGGTCGGCAAAGTTGGCTGCCTCTTCCTTCATGTGGTCTACAGTCCGATCCACTTCCTTCATCAGGTCCTGCTTCCACTTGTTCAGGATGGAGACAAAGTGGGCCCGCATGTCATCGCTCATGTACTCCTCACCCTTACCAGCTTCATAGGGGGTGAAGTCGCCAACGGCTTGAACGGTTTGTTTCTTTTCTTGGGTGGACATGAATAGACCGCCTCTCACTCTTCTAATCCATTGCGCAGGCTTCTCCATCTCCGGCGCCCGCCGGCCCTGCGACTGCGAGCCGCCGAACTTACCAGATCGAATCGGGGCGCGCTACTCCCGGTTGTCTCCCCGGTTGACCACGGCTTTACCCACACGTTCGTTCCCATGCATGGGTAGAATCATCATTTTAGACCCATTTGAGAGAAGGCCATGGCCCAGCCCTACAGTGCGCGCAGTCGCGCCATCGAACCCTTTCATGTCATGGCGCTGCTGGCGCGGGCCAACGAACTGCAGGCAGCCGGGCATGACGTGATCCACCTGGAGATCGGCGAGCCGGACTTCACCACTGCCGCGCCCATCGTCGAAGCCGGCCAGGCTGCCCTGGCCGCAGGCCACACGCGCTACACCGCGGCACGCGGCCTGCCTGCGCTGCGCGAGGCGATTGCCGGGTTCTATGCCCAGCGTTACGGGGTGAACATCGACCCGCAACGCATCCTGATCACCCCGGGCGGCTCGGGCGCTTTGCTGCTGGCGGCCAGCCTGCTGGTCGACCCAGGCAAGCACTGGCTGCTGGCCGACCCGGGCTACCCGTGCAACCGGCACTTTCTGCGCCTGGTCGAGGGCGGTGCGCAACTGGTGCCGGTCGGCCCCGAGGCCAACTACCAGCTCAATGCCGACCTGGTCGAGCGTTACTGGGACAACGAGACCGTCGGTGCACTGGTGGCCTCGCCCGCCAACCCCACCGGCACGGTGCTCGACCGCGAGCAACTGGCCAGCCTGTCGCAGGCCACCCGTGCGCACAATGGCCACCTGGTGGTCGACGAGATCTATCACGGCCTGACCTACGGCATCGACGCCCCCAGCGTGCTGGAAGTCGATGACGAAGCCTTCGTGCTGAATAGTTTCTCAAAATATTTCGGCATGACCGGCTGGCGCCTCGGTTGGCTGGTAGCGCCGCCTGCAGCGGTCGCCGACCTGGAGAAGCTGGCGCAAAACCTCTACATCAGTGCGCCGAGCATGGCCCAGCATGCTGCGCTGGCCTGTTTCGAACCGCGCACGCTGGCGATTTTCGAGGAGCGTCGCGCCGAGTTCGCGCGGCGTCGCGACTTCCTGTTGCCGGCCCTGCGCGAGCTGGGCTTCGGTATCGCGGTGGAACCGCAAGGGGCGTTCTACCTGTACGCCGATATCAGCGCGTTCGGCGGTGATGCCTTCGCGTTCTGCCAGCACTTCCTCGAAACCGAGCACGTAGCCTTCACCCCGGGCCTGGACTTCGGTCGTCACCAGGCCGGGCACCATGTGCGGTTTGCCTACACCCAGAGCCTGCCGCGCCTGCAGCAGGCGGTCGAGCGGATCGCCCGCGGTTTGCGGAGTTGGCAAGGCTGATGCGTTTTTTCCCCGAACTTGAGCAGGCGCGCCTGCTGCGGCGCTACAAGCGTTTTCTGGCCGACATCGAACTGGCCAACGGCGAACAGATGACCATCCACTGCCCCAACACCGGGTCGATGCTCAACTGCATGCTGGAGGGCGGCAAGGTCTGGTTCAGTCGGTCCAGCGACCCCAAGCGCAAATTGCCGGGCACCTGGGAAATCGCCGAGACCCCGCAAGGCCGGCTGGCCTGTGTGAACACCGGGCGGGCCAATGCCATCGTCGAAGAGGCGCTGCACGCCGGGCGCATCACCGAGCTGGCCGGCTTCACGGCGCTCCGGCGGGAGGTGGCCTATGGCGAGGAACGCAGCCGCATCGATTTTCGCCTGGAGTACCCCACAGGGCCGGCCTATGTCGAGGTCAAGAGCGTGACCCTGGGCTTCGACGGCTCGCGGGTGGCGGCGTTTCCCGACGCGGTGACCCAACGTGGCGCCAAGCACCTGCGCGAACTGTCGGCACTGGTGCGCCAGGGCGTGCGGGCGGTGCAACTGTATTGCGTGAACCTGAGCGGCATCGATGCGGTGCGCCCGGCCGAGGAAATCGACAGCGCCTATGCCGCGGCCTTGCGTGCAGCGGCAGCCGAAGGTGTCGAGGTGCTGGCCTACGGCGTGCACCTGGACGGCGAGCAGATCAGCATCGACCGCGCATTGCCGGTGATGCTCACGTAATGAGCCAGATGCCCTGGCTGTCTTCCCGGCAGTCCAGGGCCTGCAATGCATCCCCGGTACAGGGGCCGGCCACGCATTCACCGGACTCCGGCACGAACAGTGCGCCGTGATGAACGCAGGCGATCAGTTGGGCGCTGGGGTCCAGGAATTGGTCTGCCTCCCAGTTCAGGCCGATGCCACGATGAGGGCAGCGGTTGCGGTACAGGTAGACGCGGCCCTGGCGACGTACGCCGAACAGGTCGATGCCTGCGGCCTTGAAGCCACGGCTCTGGCCCTCGCCCAGATCGGACGGGCGGCAAAGAAGGTGCATGGGTAGGTTCACTTGAAGAAACGAGAGTCGGCTTGACGTCCAAATGCAAATAATTATCAAATTGCCCGCAATGGCCGTGCCCGGCGTCTTTATACCGCGAGTACGGGCACTGCCCAACCGTTATCCACCTGGACAACGGTCCGCCTTCATCTAAGGAAGCCTTGCTATGCGCCGACGTGCCAGCCTGATCGCCCTGTGTATCGGGCTTGTTTTCAACTCGGCGGCCCAGGCCGAACCCCTGGCCGCCCGCTGGGTCAGTGCCGGCGGTGCGCTGAGCGAGTGGGTGGTGGCGCTGGGCGGCGAGTCGCGGCTGGTGGGCGTCGACACCACCAGCCAGCACCCGGCGAGCCTCAAGGCGCTGCCCAGCATCGGCTACCAGCGTCAGCTGTCGGCCGAAGGGGTGCTCAGCTTGCGCCCGGACCTGCTGGTGGGCACCGAGGAGATGGGCCCGCCAGAGGTGCTCAAGCAGCTCCGGGGGGCCGGGGTGAAGGTGGAGCTGTTTTCGAGCACGCCCGAGCTGCAGGCCGTGCATGGCAACCTCCGGCAACTGGGCCGCCTGATGGGCGACGAGGCACAGGCAGAGCGCCTGTTCGGCGAGTACCGGCAGCAGCTTGACGGGCTGGCGGCACGAATCAAGGCAGTGCAGGGCAGTCAGGCGGCCCCTGGCGTGATTCTGCTGGTGGGGCATGGCGGTGCCAAGCCGATGATCGCGGGCAAGGGGACCGCAGGCGACTGGATGATTCGCCAGGCCGGCGGGCGCAACCTGGCCGACAATGACGGCTACAAGAACTTCTCGGTCGAGGCGCTGGCGGCGCTGAACCCCCAGGTGCTGGTATTTGCCGATCGCAGCCTGTCGGGCGAGGCGGCGCTGCAGGCCCTGCTCAAGGAAAACCCGGCGCTGGCGGCCTCTCGCGCAGCACGGGACAAGCGTCTGGTCGAACTTGACCCGACCTTGCTGGTGGGCGGCCTCGGGCCGCGTCAGCCGGCCAGCCTGCAAGCGCTGGCGCAAGCCTTCTACCCGGCGGCCAAGGCGCAACTGGCCCCATGAATCGACTGGTACCACCGCGTGCTCTGTTCATCGGCCTGAGCCTGCTGTGCCTGTTGGCGGTGTGGCTGTCATTGGCACTGGGGCCGGTCAGCCTGCCGTTGCTCGACACCCTGCGAGCCGGGCTGCGCCTGATAGGCGTGCCGATTCAGGCCCAGGGGCTGGAGCAGGCCGAACTGATCCTGGGCCAGATTCGTCTGCCGCGCACCTTGCTCGGGCTGGTGGTCGGCGCGGTGTTGGCGATTTCCGGCGTGGCGATGCAGGGCCTGTTTCGCAACCCGCTGGCCGACCCCGGCCTGGTCGGGGTGTCCAGCGGTGCTGCACTCGGGGCGGCGGTGGCGATTGTGGGCGGCAACTGGCTGGGGGGCGTGCCCGAGGTGTTCGCGCCCTATCTGTTGTCGATCTTCGCATTTCTCGGCGGGCTGGGCGTGACGGCGCTGGTCTACCGGTTGGGCCGGCGTGACGGTCAGACCAGTGTCGCCACCATGCTGCTGGCGGGCATCGCCCTGACCGCCCTGGCCGCCTCGGTGGTGGGGCTGTTCACTTATCTTGCCGACGACGCCACGCTGCGTACGCTGACGTTCTGGAACCTGGGCAGTCTCAATGGCGCAAGCTACCCGCGCCTGTGGCCGCTGTTGCTGGTGGCGGTGGTAGTGGCCTGGTGGCTGCCACGCCGGGCCGAGGCGCTCAATGCCCTGCTGCTGGGTGAGTCGGAGGCGCGCCACCTGGGTATCGAGGTCGAAACACTCAAGCGCGAACTGGTGTTCTGCACCGCGCTGGGCGTGGGGGCGGCGGTAGCGGCGGCGGGGTTGATCGGTTTTGTCGGGCTGGTGGTGCCGCACATGGTGCGACTGTTGTCCGGCCCCGACCATCGCGTGTTGCTGCCGGCGTCGCTGCTGGCCGGAGCGTCGCTGCTGCTGTTCGCCGACCTGATTGCGCGGCTGGCACTGGCGCCGGCAGAGCTGCCGATTGGCATCGTCACTGCATTTATCGGTGCCCCCTTCTTCCTTTTTCTGCTGCTACGGGGGCGTGCCTGATGCTACGGGTGGAGAACCTGCAGGTGGTGCGCGGGCAGACCCGGGTGCTCGATGGCATCACCCTGGGCATCGAGCCGGGGCAGGTGCTGGGTGTGCTGGGCCCCAATGGTGCTGGCAAGAGCACCTTGCTCGCAGCGTTGTGCGGCGAATTGCCTGCCCATCATGGCCGTGTGCTGCTGGATGAGCGTGCGTTGGGCGACTGGAGCGGGCATGAGCGGGCACAACGCCTGGCGGTACTGCCGCAGACTTCAAGCCTGGGCTTTGCGTTTCGTGTCGAGGAGGTGGTGGCCATGGGGCGACTGCCCCACCGCACTGGTCAGGTGCGCGACCAGGCAATCGTGGTCGAGGCACTGGAGGCGGCGGATGCCGGGCACCTGGTGGGGCGCAGCTACCTGGCGCTGTCGGGGGGCGAGCGTCAGCGAGTGCACCTGGCGCGGGTGCTGGCGCAGCTCTGGCCAGGGGGCGACGGCTGCACGCTGTTGCTCGACGAGCCGACGTCCATGCTCGACCCCCTGCATCAGCACACCACGTTGCAGGCGGTCAGAGCCTTTGCCGACCGTGGTGCGGCGGTACTGGTGATCCTGCATGACCTGAACCTGGCGGCGCGCTATTGTGACCGCATCCTGCTGCTCGAACGTGGCTGCCCGCACGCGCTGGATACCCCTGAACAGGTGCTTCGGCCCGAAGCGCTGCGCGCCGTGTTCGGCCTTGAAGTACTGGTTCAACCTCACCCCGAGCGGGGGCACCCGCTCATCATCGCCCGCTAGGAGCTCGCCCATGCCTCGCACGTTGCTGTTTGGCACCCTGTTGCTGCTGGCGTTGGGACTGAGCGCTTGCCAGTCCGGCGCAGCGTTGGCGCCACTGCCGCAGTGGCAAGGTCCGCAGGGGCGCGATCATGCCGAGCTGGGGCAGATCCGCGAGTTGAGCACAGGCCGGTTGCTGACACCGGAGCAACTGGCCCGGCGCCTGGCTGCGGCACCGCGGGTGCTGGTGGGGGAGCAGCACGACAACCCCGATCACCATGCCTTGCAGTTGTGGTTGTTACGCGCGCTGGAGCAGCAACGGCCGCAGGGCAGCCTGCTGTTGGAGATGCTGGAGCCGGCGCAGCAGGCGCGGGTGGATGCACTCAAGCAGCAGCCCACGCTACCGGTCGACCTGGTGTCGGCGCTGCACTGGCAATCAGGTTGGGATTGGGCCCTGTATGGCCCGATCGTGCGCCATGCGCTGGGGCAGCCCTATCCGTTGCTGGCGGCGAACCTTGATCGCGCCGAGGTGCGGGATATCTACCGCCAGGTACCGAAGTTGGAGGGGCAGCACGCTACGACCGCTGCGGTTACCCAGGCCTTGCTCGACCAGGTACGTGAAGGGCATTGCGGGCTGCTGCCTGAATCGCAGATGCCGGCCATGCTGGCGGTACAGCAGCAGCGTGACCGGCGAATCGCCCAGCGCCTGATGCAGGCGCCGACGCCGGCCCTGCTGTTGGCGGGGGCCTATCACGTGCGCAACGACCTGGGCGTGCCCTTGCATCTGCTGGACCTGGGGGTAGAGCAGGGCACCAGCGTGCTGATGCTGGCGCAGGTGGGGGAAAAGGTGGACGCAGGCATGGCCGATTACGTGTGGTTTACCGCTGGCGTGGCCGAGCAGGATTACTGTGCGAGCCTGCGCAAGGGCGGGTGATACAGGCTGTGAATGTGTGGTGGCCCTTTTCGCTGGCTTGCCAGTGCATAGGCCATGACAGGCAACTCAAATCCCAGGCAAAAAAAGACCCGGCAAAGTGCCGGGTCAATAACCGTGATTAGCCTGATGAGGAGATAATCTGAGAGTCCGAACCAAGGTCTTTCAGAATATCCAACCAGTCTCGCGACCAGTTGTGATAATCATAACGATTCTCATTTCGAAGTCAATCCTTTCATTCTGCTTATTTCAATTATTTTTGCAGGGCGCCTTGGCATCCAGCTGTTTGTTCAGCGCATCCTTGCGTTCAACGGGGATGTCGTTCCAGTGCACATCCAGCAGCGCGCCTTCTATCGCGTAGAGCAGCACCTTCGAGGCACGAAAGCCGCGGCTGCGTACCGCGTGGTAGGCGTTCACCGCGCCCAGCCGACGAAGGTCCGAGAGACTGTGGATGCCCACCGCATGCAGCCACTGCGCCGACGTCTTGCCAAGATTTTTCAGATGCTGAAGTTCATCGTTCATCAAGCCTCCTTGCGACGGCTGAACGGGTCCTGGAGATTGATTCGTGGGCAGGTCAAGAAGGAGTGTAGCGGCAGTTGGAAAATACGCGGCGTTTTGCCATGGGCGGTGCACGGCGGGGCCTGCAGCCACCGCCGGCATTGGCAGGTGGTGGCTGTAGGCAGATGCTTTCAGCGGGTGCGGTAACGCAGGCGGGTGCCGAAATTGACCGACATCAGAATCTCGTCGGCACTCAGTTCTGCGGGGAAGTAGGTGCCGGAGATCTGCGCGTGGGCCAGGCTGGCACCTTCGAGGCAGTTCTCGCGCAGGTCCAGCCCACGCAGGTCGGAGGCGCGAAAGTAGGCGCCACTGAAATCGATGCCCTCGGTGTCCAGCTTGCGCAGGTCCAGCCCTCGAAAGTCACCGTCCTTGAAGTCGACAATGGCGTTCCTGGGCTTCTCACGATTGAATTCCGCGATGTGTTCCTTGTGCACCAGAGCGTATAGCGCGCTGTCGAGCTGGCGTGGCTGGTTCATGAGGGCGCCTCCTTGTGTGGCCTGATGATGGCATTATAGTGCCACTGTGCGGAGGCGCCCGAGATAGAGGCGTGAAGTGTGGACTGCTTCACGCCCTCGCCGTTTTAAAGGCCGGGCAGGCGCTGGCGAATCTGCTTGACCAGTTCATCCAGGCTGCCGCTTTCGTTGGTTTCCACGCGCCTGGCCTTGAGCAGCTCTTCGCCTGTCAGCGGGTCGCGACTGGCTTGCTGGGCGGCGACCACTTCCAGAGTGGCGTCGGACGGGTCGTTCTGGTCGGCCTGGCGCTGTGCCAGCCAGCTGGCGATCACGGCGTCCGGTGCATTGCAGTCGAGGATCAGGAAGGGAACGCCGGTTTCGCTGGCAACGTCGGCGGCGGCCTGGCGCTGTGCCTGCTTGAGGTAGGTGGCATCGATCACCACCGGGAACCCCGCGCGCAGGATTGTTCCGGCCAGCTGATGCAGGTGCTGGTAGGTCTTCTGGCTGGCGTCATCGGCGTAGATGCCTTGTTGCAGCTGACCGGCGGCCTGCTCGGCCTGCTCGCCGAACAGGCGCTTGCGTTCAACGTCCGAGCGCAGGCGAATGGCACCTAGTGCTTCGACCATGCGCATGGCGACATGGCTTTTGCCAACGGCCGACACACCGTGGGTGATGGCCAGCAGGCGCGACGGGATGGCGCTGTAGCTCTCGGCCAGGTTGGCGTAGTTGCGGTACTGACGCAGGGTGGTGGCCCGTTGTACGCCATCGGCGTCGGCCGGCATGCTGAACAGCGCGACCTTGGCCCGCACCAGCGCACGGTAGGCCTTGTAGAAGTTCAGCAGTTCGAGGCCGGCGTAATCGCCGGTGATTTCCAGGTACTGGCTGATGAAGCGCCGCGCCAGCGACTTGAGGCCGCGGTCTTCCAGGTCCATGGCCAGGAACGCCGTATCGGCGTACACATCGGTCAGGCGGAAGGGTTCGTTGAATTCGATGCAATCGAAAATCACCACCTTGCCGTCGATCAGTGTGGCGTTGCCCAGGTGGATATCGCCATGGCACTCGCGTATGAAACCTTCGGCCTTGCGCGCTTCGAACAGGCCGTGCAGTCGGTCGAAGCTGCTGCGCGCCCAGGCCTGCAGCGCATCGAGCTGCACCAGGTCGGCCTTGTCGCTGAGGAACGGGCGAATCTGTTCGAAGTTCTGTTCAACCGGAGCCATCACGCTGTCGGGCGTGCCCAGCGGGTGTTCGACAGCCACTTTCGGTGCGGCCAGGTGGAACTGGGCGATCTGGCGGGCCATCTGGTCGATATGCGCAGCGGTCAGTTCGCCATTGGCCTGCAGCGTGCTGAGCATCTGGTTCTGGGGGAACTGGCGCATTTTCAGCGCGTACTCGATCGGCGCGCCGTCACCTCCCAGCTGCGGGGCCTCGACGCTGCCGGTGATGGGCAGTACTTCCAGGTACAGGTCGTCGGTCAGGCGCTGGTTGAGGCGCAGTTCTTCGGCGCAGAAATGCGCGCGACCCGACAGCTCGGTGAAGTCCAGGAAGCCGAAGTTCATCGGTTTCTTGATCTTGTAGGCGTATTCGCCCGTGAGCAGCACCCAGGAAATGTGCGTCTCGATGACCTGGAATTCCTTTACAGGGTGCGCAAACAGGGCCGGGTTTTGCAGGGCGGCGATCAAGGCTTGGCTCACGGTCGATCCTTCTGGGTCGTGGGAGATTCGAATCGACCATTATGGCGGCAAGCGGGGCCGCTGCAAACCGCCGGAGGGCGTCTGTCGACAAGCCATAAAGTGCGTATAATCCGCCGCCATGACTCGTACCCGATCTTCCCGTACCTCTAAAAAACGCCCTTCTGGTCGCGCGCGCGCCTGGTTGGGCTGGGCCCTCAAGCTCAGCCTGGTCGGCCTTGTGGTGCTGGCCGGCTTTGCGGTTTATCTCGATGCCGTGGTCCAGGAGAAATTCTCCGGCAAACGCTGGACCATCCCGGCCAAGGTCTACGCGCGCCCGCTCGAGCTGTTCGTCGGGCAGAAGCTGAGCAAGAACGACTTCCTGATCGAGCTCGATGCCCTGGGCTATCGCCGCGAAAGCGTGGCCAACGGCCCGGGCGCGGCCTCGGTCAACGGCAACACCATCGACCTCAATACCCGCGGCTTCCAGTTCTATGAAGGCATGGAAAAAGCCCAGGGCGTGCGCGTGCGCTTCTCTGGCGACTACGTTGCCGGCCTGAGCGGTACCAATGGGTCGAAGCTCGACGTGGTGCGCCTGGAGCCGCTGCTGATCGGCGGCATCTACCCGAAGAACCTTGAAGACCGCATCCTGATCAAGCTCGATCAGGCGCCGCCCTATCTGCTCGAAACCCTGGTGGCGGTGGAAGACCGTGACTTCTACCACCACTTCGGAGTGTCGCCCAAGTCGATTGCGCGGGCCATCTGGGTCAACACCTCGTCCGGCGCCATGCGCCAGGGCGGCAGTACCCTGACCCAGCAGTTGGTCAAGAACTTCTACCTGACCAACGAGCGCAGCCTCAGCCGCAAGCTCAACGAAGCGATGATGGCGCTGCTGCTCGAAGCCCACTACAGCAAGCGCGACATCCTCGAGGCGTACCTCAACGAGGTGTTCGTGGGCCAGGATGGCCAGCGTGCGGTGCACGGTTTCGGCCTGGCCAGTCAGTTCTTCTTCAGCCAGCCGCTGTCCGAGCTCAAGCTGCACCAGGTGGCGCTGCTGGTGGGCATGGTCAAGGGGCCGTCCTACTACAACCCGCGTCGTTCCCCGGAACGCGCGCTGACGCGTCGCAACCTGGTGCTCGACCTGCTGGCCGAGCAGGGCGTGGCGACCCCCGAAGCGGTCGAGGCCGCGAAGAAAATGCCACTGGGTGTGACCAAGCGCGGCAGCCTGGCGGACAGCTCGTTCCCCGGCTTCCTCGATCTGGTCAAGCGCCAGTTGCGCCAGGACTACCGTGACGAAGACTTGACCGAGGAGGGGCTGCGTATCTTCACCAGCTTCGACCCGATCCTGCAGATGAAGTCCGAAGCGGCGATGAACGAAACCTTCAAGCGCCTCAGCGGGCGCAAGGGGGCGGACGAAGTCGAGGCGGCGATGGTGGTGACCAACCCGGAAACCGGGGAGGTGCAGGCACTGATCGGCAGCCGCCAGGCCGGGTTTGCCGGTTTCAACCGTGCAATCGACGCCGTGCGTCCCATCGGCTCGCTGGTCAAGCCGGCGGTGTACCTGACCGCGCTGGAAAAACCGAGCCAGTTCACCCTCACCAGCTGGGTGCAGGATGAACCCTTCTCGGTGAAGGGCGCCGACGGCCAGGTGTGGAAGCCGCAGAACTACGACCGGCGCGCCCATGGCACGATCTTCCTGTACCAGGGGCTGGCCAATTCCTACAACCTGTCGACCGCCAAGCTTGGCCTGGAAGTGGGCGTGCCCAACGTGCTCAAGACCATTGGCCGCCTGGGTGTCAACGTCGACTGGCCGGCCTTCCCGTCGATGCTGCTGGGTGCCGGGGGCATGTCGCCGGTGCAGGTTGCGACCATGTACCAGACCCTGGCCAATGGCGGCTTCAACACGCCGATGCGAGGCATCCGCAGCGTGCTGACCGCCGAGGGCGAGCCGCTCAAGCGCTACCCGTTCCAGATCCAGCAGACGTTCGACCCGGGGTCCATCTATCTGGTGCAGAACGCCATGCAGCGGGTGATGCGTGAAGGTACCGGACGCTCGGTTTACAGTGTATTGCCCAGTTCGTTGAACCTGGCCGGCAAGACCGGTACCAGCAACGATTCGCGTGACAGCTGGTTCGCAGGGTTCAGCCAGGACCTGCTGGCAGTGGTGTGGCTGGGTCGCGATGACAACGGCAAGACACCGTTCACCGGCGCCACCGGCGCGTTGCAGGTCTGGACCAGCTTCATGCGCAAGGCCGACCCGCTACCGCTGGACATGCCACAGCCTGACAACGTGGTGCAGGCCTGGGTCGATCCGCATACCGGCCAAGGTTCCGATGCCAGCTGCCCGGGCGCGGTACAGATGCCGTATATTCGCGGCAGTGAGCCAGTGGCCGGCGCCGCCTGTGGCGGCGAGCAGGCACCTGCCGAGTCCGTGATGGACTGGGTCAAGGGCTGGATGAATTAAGCCAAAGCACAGCAAAGAGGGTGTGACGTGAACAAGTGGTTGTTTCCTGCCTTGACGGCACTGGCTTTGCTTACAGGTTGCGCCAGCGTGCAGCGTGGCTCGATCCCCGTAGTGGATTCAGGGACGCGGGTTTCCAACAGCGAGCGAGTGTCGGCCAACCGTGCCGGCGCTGCCGTGAACACCGGTACTCGCCAGGCGCAGGCGATGCCGCAGGATTCCGGGGTGACGGTGATGGTGCCCCAGGGCGCCGGCTCCGAGCCGATCCAGACCTTTGCGGCGCCTACCGGGCCAGCGTCGATCGACACCGGGCCGATTACCCCAGGCCCGCAGAATTCGGCGCCGTTCCCGAGCACCAGCAGCGGTGGCTACAGCGCACCGAGCGCACCCACCGGCATCCCCAGTTCGAACACCGGCAGCGGCGGCCTCTCGGCTGACGAACAGCTCGATGGCCCGGTGCTGGCGCTGTTGACCACGGCGCAGACGCAGCAGACCGGCGGCGATCTCAACGGCGCCTCGTCCAGCCTTGAGCGTGCCCAGCGCATTGCCCCGCGTGAACCGCAGGTACTCTACCGTCTGGCCCAGGTGCGACTGGCCCAGGGCGATGCGGCGCAGTCCGAACAGCTGGCGCGCCGTGCCCTGACCTACGCCAACGGTCGCCCCGATCTGCAGGCCGGCCTGTGGGACATCATCGCCCAGGCGCGCGACAAGCAGGGTGACGCCGCCGGCGCCGCGCTGGCTCGCCAGAAAGCCAAGGTCAGCCTGTAATGGAGGCGCGCATTCTGGCGATTGCAGACCACCTGCTGCTGATAGAGCACGAGCTGCACAGGCAGGGCTGGTGGTCCGCCGAGGCGCCCAGTGCGCAAGCCCTGGCCAGCACCACGCCGTTCGCCGTCGACGCCATGAACTTCGATCAGTGGCTGCAGTGGATCTTTCTGCCGAAGATGAAACAGATACTCGAAAGCGGTGCGCCGCTGCCCAGTGCCTCGGGCATCCTGGTGATGGCTGAAACGGTGTACGTGGATCGGCCGCAAGAAAGTCGCGAGTTGCGTCGTCTATTAGCAGAGTTTGACCAATTGATCAGTGCTTCTGCCTGAATTTCCCTATTTTCACCCTAAGAGCCGCAGATTGTGGCTCTTTTTGTTTCTGAAGTTTGTTTTTCTGCTGCTGTCTTTGTAATTCGTGGTGGCTGCGGATCGTCATTTGGAAAAATTGGCAATAATTTTTCTTGACTTGCAGGCGCAGAATCAGAAGAATCCAGTTTCCGCTGTAGAGGGACTGCCAGAAGCAGACCCGCTAAGCAGATCATGAGGCGCACACCCGCGCCGACCTGTTACACCCCGCAACGCGTTACCTCGCGCTGGGTGGGAAAACCCCGCAACACTTTGGGGCGCTCCCAATACTTGCTCAGTCAGTGCTGACGTAGTCGGCGATTTCGTCGCTCATGCTCTGCTTGGCAGTAAACCTATTAAGACCCGTCCTGCCTGGACGGTATTCTGGCGTTTTAGAGGTGAACAACGTGGAGCTTTTATCTGGCGCTGAAATGGTCGTCCGCTTTTTGCGTGACGAAGGCGTTAAGCACATCTACGGGTACCCTGGCGGTGCTCTCCTGCATGTATACGATGCCCTGTTCAAGGAACCGGAAGTAAGCCACATCCTGGTTCGCCACGAGCAGGCGGCAACCCACATGGCCGACGGCTATGCCCGTGCCACCGGCAAGGCCGGCGTGGTACTGGTGACTTCCGGTCCGGGTGCCACCAATGCCATCACCGGTATTGCCACGGCGTACATGGACTCCATCCCGATGGTCATCCTCTCCGGTCAGGTGCCCAGCACCATGGTCGGTACCGATGCCTTCCAGGAAACCGACATGATCGGTATCTCGCGGCCGATCGTGAAGCACAGCTTCATGATCAAACATGCCTCGGAAATTCCTGAAATCCTGAAAAAAGCCTTCTACCTGGCTGAATCCGGTCGTCCTGGCCCGGTTGTCGTCGATATTCCGAAAGACATGACCAACCCGGCCGAGAAGTTCGAGTACGTCTACCCGAAAAAGGTCAAGCTGCGCTCCTACAGCCCGGCCGTTCGCGGGCACTCGGGTCAGATCCGCAAGGCCGCCGAGATGCTGCTGGCCGCCAAGCGCCCGATCGTCTACTCCGGCGGTGGCGTGATCCTCGGTGGTGGCTCGGCTGCGTTGACCGAGGTCGCGCAACTGCTCAACCTGCCGGTCACCAATACCCTCATGGGGCTGGGTGGCTATCCGGGCACCGACCGTCAGTTCCTGGGCATGCTCGGCATGCACGGCAGCTACACGGCCAACCTGGCGATGCACCATGCCGACGTGATCCTGGCCGTCGGTGCGCGTTTCGACGACCGTGTGGTCAACGGCCCGGCGCGGTTCTGCCCGAATGCCAAGGTCATCCACATCGACATCGACCCGGCATCGATCTCCAAGACCATCAAGGCCGATGTGCCTATCGTCGGCCCGGTCGAGAGCGTGTTGAGCGAAATGCTCGCCACCTTGCGCGAAATCGGCGAGAAGCCTGATCAGGCGGCGATGGATGCCTGGTGGAAGCAGATTGCCGAATGGCGTGGCGACGGCATCATGTTCCCGTACAACAAGGGCGATGGCAGCGTCATCAAGCCGCAGACCGTGATCGAAACCCTGTGCGAAGTCACCAAGGGGGATGCGTTCGTCACCTCCGACGTGGGTCAGCACCAGATGTTCGCGGCGCAGTACTACCGCTTCAACAAGCCGAACCGCTGGATCAACTCTGGTGGCCTGGGAACCATGGGCTTCGGTTTCCCGGCGGCCATGGGCGTCAAGCTGAACTTCCCGGATCAGGACGTTGCCTGCGTCACCGGCGAGGGCAGCATCCAGATGAACATTCAGGAGCTCTCTACCTGCCTGCAGTACGACCTGCCGGTAAAGATCGTCAACCTGAACAATGGCGTGTTGGGCATGGTTCGCCAATGGCAGGACATGGCCTACAACAGCCGTCACTCGCACTCCTACATGGAATCGCTGCCTGACTTCGTCAAGCTGGCCGAAGCCTATGGTCACGTGGGTATCCGCATCACCGACCTGAAGGACCTCAAGCCCAAGCTCGAGGAAGCCTTCGCCATGAAAGACCGGTTGGTGTTCATCGATATCCAGGTCGACAACAGCGAGCACGTCTACCCGATGCAGATCAAAGACGGCTCGATGCGCGATATGTGGCTGAGCAAGACGGAGCGGACCTAATCATGCGGCACATTATTTCCCTGCTGTTGGAAAACGAACCAGGTGCCTTGTCCCGTGTGGTCGGCCTGTTCTCGCAGCGCAACTACAACATCGAAAGCCTGACCGTCGCCCCGACCGAAGACCCGACCCTGTCGCGCCTGACGTTGACCACGGTTGGTCATGACGAGGTGATCGAGCAGATCACCAAGAACCTGAACAAGCTGGTTGAAGTGGTCAAGCTGGTCGACCTGTCGGAAAGCGCGCACATCGAGCGTGAACTGATGCTGGTCAAGATCAAGGCCACGGGTGCGCAGCGTGCCGAGATCAAGCGCACCACCGATATCTATCGTGGGCAGATCGTCGACGTCAGCAGCACGGTCTATACCGTGCAGCTGTCGGGCACCAGCGACAAGCTGGACAGCTTCATCCAGTCGATTGGTACCGCGTCCATTCTCGAAACAGTACGCAGTGGTGTCACCGGCATTGCCCGTGGCGACAAAGTGCTCAGCATCTAACTCAAAAAATTAGCGAATGGCCTGAAAGGGCCGAGATAACCAGGGGTATTTTCATGAAAGTTTTCTACGACAAAGACTGCGACCTTTCGATCATCCAGGGCAAGAAAGTTGCCATCATCGGTTACGGTTCCCAGGGCCACGCTCAAGCGTGCAACCTGAAAGACTCCGGTGTGGATGTCACTGTCGGTCTGCGTAAAGGTTCGGCCACCGTTGCCAAAGCCGAAGCCCACGGCCTGAAAGTGGCTGACGTGGCAAGCGCTGTTGCCGGTGCCGACCTGGTCATGATCCTGACCCCGGACGAGTTCCAGTCGCAGCTGTACAAGAACGAAGTCGAGCCGAACATCAAGAAGGGCGCCACCCTGGCCTTCTCCCACGGTTTCGCTATCCACTACAACCAGGTCGTTCCACGTGCTGACCTGGACGTGATCATGATCGCGCCAAAAGCGCCTGGTCACACCGTACGTTCCGAGTTCGTGAAAGGCGGCGGTATCCCTGACCTGATCGCCATCTACCAGGACGCTTCCGGCAATGCCAAGAACGTTGCCCTGTCCTACGCCGCAGGCGTTGGTGGCGGCCGTACCGGCATCATCGAAACCACCTTCAAGGACGAGACCGAAACCGACCTGTTCGGCGAGCAGGCCGTTCTGTGCGGCGGTACCGTCGAGCTGGTCAAGGCCGGCTTCGAAACCCTGGTTGAAGCGGGCTACGCGCCAGAAATGGCCTACTTCGAGTGCCTGCACGAACTGAAGCTGATCGTTGACCTCATGTACGAAGGCGGTATCGCCAACATGAACTACTCGATCTCCAACAACGCCGAATACGGCGAGTACGTGACCGGCCCTGAAGTCATCAACGCCGAATCCCGTCAGGCCATGCGCAATGCCCTGAAACGCATTCAGGACGGCGAATACGCCAAGATGTTCATCAGCGAAGGCGCTACCGGCTATCCTTCGATGACCGCCAAGCGTCGCAACAACGCTGCCCACGGTATCGAAGTCATCGGCGAGCAACTGCGCTCGATGATGCCTTGGATCGCAGCGAACAAAATCGTCGACAAGGCCAAGAACTGATCTTGATCTGATGCGATGAAAACGCGGCTTCGGCCGCGTTTTTTCGTTTAGGCAGTCAGCTTCTGGTATAAAGCTTCATCGTTTGCCGGCGAACCCTCGTCGCAGACGTCTGTCGAAACTTTCCAAACCGTTGCAAGGTAATGTCCATGAGCGAACGTCCCGAAGAGCCGAACAAGGCCTCTGACGCCGAAAGCCTGCTACCGATCGATGAGCATGTTGAAGAAGGGCATGACGCCGAAGGACGCAAGGTACGGCATCGCGGCATCTATCTGCTGCCCAACCTGTTCACCACTGCGAACCTGTTCGCCGGTTTCTATTCGATCATCAACTCCATGAGTGCGCAGAGCGCCCTGAGTGCCGGTGATCCGCGCGAAGCGAGCAAGTACTTCGCTTTCGCCGCCATCGCGATCTTCGTCGCCATGGTGCTCGATGGTCTGGACGGGCGTGTTGCCCGCATGACCAACACCCAGAGCGCCTTCGGCGCCGAGTACGACTCGTTGTCCGACATGGTCGCCTTTGGCGTGGCCCCGGCGTTGCTGGCCTTCGGCTGGGCGCTGGGTGACATGGGCAAGGTCGGCTGGATGGTTGCCTTCATCTATGTGGCGGGTGCGGCATTGCGCCTGGCACGCTTCAATACCCAGGTCGGCAAGGCCGACAAGCGCTACTTCATCGGCCTGGCCAGCCCGGCGGCAGCCGGCGTGGTTGCGGGTACGGTCTGGGCGTTCAGCGACTATGGCATCCAGGGTTCCAAGCTCTCGTTCCTGGTGGCGCTGCTGGTGGCGGCTGCCGGCATGCTGATGGTCAGCAACATCAAGTACAACAGCTTCAAGGAGCTGGACCTCAAGGGGCGGGTGCCGTTTGTGGCGATCCTTGTGGTGGTGCTGGTGTTCGCGGTGGTGTTCAGCGATCCGCCACGCATTCTGCTGCTGATTTTCCTCGCGTATGCCGCGTCGGGTCCTATCCAGTACCTGTTGCGTTCGCGTCGCAAGAAAACCACCGAGCAGTGATGTAATTTCCCCAAGGCTCCGTAGTCTACTGGTGCATCAGCTCACCGGTTCTACGGAGTCTTTATGCTTATCAAGCTGTCCCGGCCTTCCGACTGCAAAGAATCGGATATCACGCCTGAGTCCCTCTATCTCTCCCGACGCGCTCTGCTGGGTGGCACTGCGGCTGCATTGGCGGTCGGCAGCTTGCCGCGCTGGGCCGCTGCCGCCGAGGTTTCGCAGTATGCGGACGTCGACGCCGGTGCTGCCCCCAACTGGTTTGCCGAAAAACTGCCGGGCACCCAATGGCAGGCGGTAACGGTCAAGGGTGAAGCGATCACGCCGTTCAAGGATGCCACGCACTACAACAACTTCTACGAGTTCGGTACCGACAAGGGCGACCCTGTTGCCAACGCGGGTGCGCTGCCGACTTCGCCATGGACGGTGGTGGTGGATGGCGAGGTCGGTAAGCCGGGCCGCTATGCGCTCGAAGACTTCATGAAGCCTTATCAGTTGCAAGAGCGCATCTACCGGCTGCGTTGTGTGGAGGCCTGGTCGATGGTGATCCCCTGGTTGGGGTTTCCGATTTCGGCATTGCTCAAGCAGGTGGAACCGACCTCCAAGGCCCGTTACATCCGCTTCGAAACCCTGCAGGATCCAAAGCACATGCCCGGGCAGCGTTCGGGCTTCGCCCTGATCGACTGGCCCTATGTGGAAGGGCTGCGACTGGATGAGGCGATGAACCCGCTGGCCATCCTGGCGGTGGGCATGTATGGCCGCGAACTGCCCAACCAGAACGGTGCGCCGCTGCGCCTGGTGGTGCCGTGGAAGTATGGGTTCAAGAGCATCAAGTCCATCGTGCGTATCAGCCTGGTCGAGCAGCAGCCGCGCACCACCTGGCAGAACATCGCGCCTGAAGAGTACGGGTTCTATGCCAACGTGAACCCCACGGTGGACCACCCGCGCTGGACCCAGGCCCGTGAGCGCAGGCTGCCCAGCGGCCTGTTCAGCCCCAACGTTCGCGATACGCAGATGTTCAACGGCTATGCGGACGAAGTGGCTTCTTTATATAGCGGCCTGGACCTGCGGAAGAACTACTGATGCGCTATCCACTGTTTCGTTTCGCGGCCTTTCTGTTGGCTTGTGTTTGGCCGCTGTACTGGCTGGCCCAGGCTGTGCTCGATGCGCTGGGCCCCGATCCGGGCAAGGTGCTGGTGGACAGGATGGGGCAGGGTGCTCTGGTCATGCTGCTGGTAACGCTTTGCATGACGCCGTTGCAGAAGCTGACAGGCTGGTCTGGCTGGATCGTGGTGCGCCGGCAGCTCGGCCTGTGGTGCTTTGCCTATGTGCTGATGCACTTGTGTGCCTACCTGTTCTTTATCCTCGGGTTGGACTGGGGGCAGTTGGGCGTCGAGTTGCGCAAGCGCCCTTACATCATTGTTGGGAGTTTGGCGCTTGTCGGGCTGCTGGCACTGGCGGTGACCTCCAACCGCTACAGCCAGCGCCGCTTGGGCGCGCGGTGGAAGAAGCTGCACCGGCTTGTTTACGTGATCCTGGGTCTGGGGCTGCTGCATTTTCTGTGGATAGTGCGGGCAGACCTCAAGGAATGGACGGTGTACGCGGTCATCGGTGGGTTGTTGATGCTGCTGAGAGTGCCTTCTATAGAGAGGCGCATTCCCCGTGTGGGAGGACGCAAGCGTGTATCGGTGACGAAAGTTTCAAATTAGCCCTTGACGCACGATTTAATCTCTCTATAATTCGCCCCACTTCCGGCGCAGTCGGAACGAAAAACTCCTTGAATATCAACGAGTTGGACGTTTCAGGTCAGGCTGGAGGTGC
>NZ_JASCPN010000019.1:0-77599 GCF_029960155.1 Pseudomonas sp. PS01300
CCCACAAGGGGCTGAGCTGTCCTTGTGGGAGCGGGCTCGACCCGCGATGAGGCCTTTGAATTACTTACCCAATCTACGCAGTTCATCGGACTCCACGGTCCGGACCCCGTCCTGCTCTTCCAGCGCCAGGCGCCACAGCGCCCGCGCCAGTTGGCAGGCTTCGATGCCGCGGTACTTGCCCGGCAGCAGCCGCGACAACGGCCCGGCAAACTGTTCACCGAGCCGAGGCTCGATACGCTCGCCCAGCAGTACCGACGGCCGCGCGATGGTCAATTGCGGCCAGTCCTGCGCCATGAGTGCCTGTTCCATCTCGCCCTTGACCCGGTTGTAGAACACCGACGACTTGGGGTCGGCGCCAATCGCGCTGACCACCAGCAGGTGCCGTGCACCCATTTCCCGCGCCCGCTTGCTGAACGCCACCACCATGTCCAGGTCGACGGCGCGAAACGCCGTTTCCGAACCTGCCTGCTTGATGGTGGTGCCCAGGCAGCAGAAGGCGATGTCCACCCGGCCGCTCAACTGCGGCAGGAACACCGCCGGGTCGCCGACCGGGTTCTCCAGGTGCGGGTGTTCGGCCAGCGGCCGGCGCGTGGGGGCCAGCACACGGCTCACGGTCGGCTCGTTGAGCAGCCGATCCAGCAAATGCTCACCAGTCAGCCCGGTGGCTCCGGCAATCAGGATGTGCTGAGGCGTCAGGTACATGATGTCTCTCCCTTGATACAGTCAGCTTAGTGGCTGCTTGTATTTTCTGCTTGTACCGCACCGGCACTTTGCAGTGCTTTTCGTGCCTGTTGCTGGCGCAGTTTCTGCCAGTGCTGCAGCACCCGTTGCGGCGCCCACAGCTGAGGTTCGGAAGCCTCGAAGCCATCGGCCTGCTCGCGCTGCTGCACCGTGGTCTTGGCCAGTTCGAAGGCCTGCTGCAGGTCGTCGGTCTGGTTCAGTGCCCGGGCGAACAGTGCTTCGCCGAAATAGGTGAAGTCGGCCTCTTCGGAGCAGCCGAACGACACCCGGTCGGCACGCGATGCGGTCATGATCAAGGTCTTGTCGTCCTTGAGTGAATCGATGTAACCCCCCGAGTAGCACGCAGAGATCACGATTATCTTGTCACGTTCCTTTAGTGGGGCAAGCGCGGCCGAGAGTTCATCGGCGGGCAGGTCGGCCAGTTGCAGGCGCGGCAGATCCAGCACCAGTTCATGTTCGTGGCTACCGTGGCTGGTCAGGTAGATGAACACCAGGTCTTCGGGGCCGCTGCGCTCGGCCAGGGTGCGTGCGGCCCGCGCCAGGTTCTCGCGGGTGGCCAGGGGGCGGTCGGCCATGTGGTCGCGGTGGTTGACCAGGGCGACCTGGCCAGTGGCGCCGAAACGGGTCTTGAGCATGTCGCTGACGTAGTCGGCCTCGCGCATGAACACGCTCTGGTTGCCATCGCCGGCCAGGGCCAGGCTGTACAGCTCGATTGCCGGGGTAGAGGCCGGTACCTGGGCCAGCGCCTTGTCGAGCAGGGTGCCCTGCTTGAGCAGGGCCAGCTCCAGGGGGTCGGGCAACAGGCGCCCGTGTTCGTCGCGCACGCGCAGGCCGTTGACCCAGTGGCCGCTTTCGACGCTGCCGTCGACCTGCGTCAGCCGGCCTTTGCCCTGGTAGGTGTCGTTTTCGAAACCGCCGACGTACAGGCTGCCGTCGGGCAATTGCAGGCGGCCCTGGCCGGCGAAGCGCCAGTCGCGAAACTCGCCCTTGTAGTGGCTGGCGTCGCTGCCGAACAGCTCGCCCTTGCCGGTCAGCGAGCCGTCGCGGAACTGGCCGATCCAAACGTCGCCATCGGCGTTTTCGTAACGGCCGCGACCTTGCAGGTGGTTGTCCTTGAATTCGCCGATGTACTGGTCGCCTTCGGCGCTGTTGAAGGTGCCGCTGCCCTGCAACTGGCCGTCGACGAAGCGCCCGCTGAACTGGTTGCCACTGGCATCGCTGCGGATGCCTTCGCCGTGGGGTTTGCCCTTGGCGAACAGGCCCTGGTACTGGCTGCCGTCGGCCAGGGTCAGTTCGCCGGCGCCGTTGTACTGGTCGTCCTTGAACTGCCCGCGATACTGTACCTGGCCTTCCCTGAGGGTGCCTTCGCCGTCACGCCGGCCAAGCTTGAAGCCGCCGCTGTAGTGGCTGCCCGGGGTGGTCAGCTCGCCCTGGCCGTGAAACAGACCCTGCTGGAACTCGCCGCGGTACACCTCGCCATTGCTGCCGTGCCATTCGCCGCGGCCCTGCCACTGGCCCTGCTGGAAGTTGCCGGCATACCAGCTGCCATTGGGGTAGTCGATGCGCCCCGGGCCCTGCAGCAGGCCATTGACCACGTCGCCACGGTAGCGGCCGCCATCGGGCAGGCGGGCATCGGGCGGTGACAGCGGTTCACCGTCGCCACAGGCGGCGAGCAGCAGGGTCAGGGCAAGGGGTACGAATGGGCGCATGGCGGGGTCCGGGCAAGTCAGGCCCCGAGTATGCCGCAGTTTGTCGCGGGTGAAACAGCCGCTGGCAGCTGTTTCACCTTGGGCGGGTCAGACGAAGCAGAGCGACAGCGGCTCGGCGATATAGGCGGGTTTGTCCTGGCCTTCGATTTCCAGGGTGGTGGTGGCCTTGAGCAGCCACTGGCCCGGTTTCTTCTCGATGGCCTCGCTCAGGTCGACCTTGAGACGAACCCGCGAACCGACCTTCACCGGCTGGATGAAGCGCACGCTGTCCAGGCCATAGTTGACGACCATCTTCAGCCCCTCGGGCAGCACGAGGATGTCTTCCATCAGCTTGGGAATCAGCGAAAGGGTGAGAAAACCGTGGGCAATGGTGCTGCCAAATGGCGTTTTTGCCGCCTTCACCGGGTCTACATGAATGAACTGGAAGTCGCCGGTAGCCTCGGCGAACAGGTTGATGCGCTCCTGGTCGATGGTCAGCCACTCGGAACGTCCCAGTTCCTTTCCAACGTACTGCGCCAGCTCTGCAACGGGTACATAGGGCATTGCGACTCTCCTGGTTGTCTTTGATTTTGTTGTGACTGCTACAGGTTCGACTGCTTAAGATCAGCACGCCGACCGGATGCGGTCAAGTCACCGTTGTTTCAGCGAATATCGGGGTATAGACCAGTCGTTAGCGTGCTTATAATGGCCGCCAGGCCTGAGGGAGAAGTGCAATGTTGTTGCGTGGTTTGACGTGGCTCGTGCTGTTCCAGTTGCTGGGGACGGCGATCAATCACCTGTTTCTGTCGATGCTGCCGGGGCCGATCATCGGGCTGGTGCTGTTGCTGGCGTACCTGATGCTGCGCGGCGAGGTCAGTGCGCCGTTGAGCGAGGCGGCCAGCAGCCTGCTGCGCTACCTGCCGTTGCTGCTGGTGCCGCCGGCGGTGGGGGTGATGGTGTACGCCGCCGACATTGCTGCCGACTTCTGGGCCATCGTCGGTTCGCTGGTGCTGTCGGTGCTGATCGCCCTGGCGTTCTGTGGCGTGCTCATGCAGAAGATGATTGCCCGTCAGGCCCGTCGTGAGGAAAAGCCATGAGCCTGGACTGGCACGGCGCCCTCGATGCGGTCATCCACCACCCGCTGTTCGGCATCGGTATCACCCTGGGGGCCTATCAGCTGGTGCTGGCGGCCTACGACAAGACCCGCTGGATCTTCCTGCAGCCGGTACTGGTATCGATGCTGGTGGTGATCGGTGTACTGGTGACGTGCGGCGTGTCCTACGCCGAGTACCGCAAGAGCACCGAAATCATGAACATCCTGCTGGGCCCGGCCACCGTGGCCCTGGCGGTCCCGCTCTACCTGAACCTGCGGCGTATTCGCCAGCTGTTGTGGCCGACCTTGACTACGCTGGTAATCGGCGGCCTGGTCGCGACCTGTGCCTGCCTGTTGCTGGGCTGGTGGTTCGGTGCCGAACACATGATCCTGATGACCATGGCGCCCAAGTCGGTGACTTCGCCGATTGCGATGCTGGTGGCCGAGCAGATCGGCGGGGTGGCGGCGCTGGCGGCAGTGTTCGTGCTGATCACCGGGGTGATCGGGGCGATCTTCGGCCCGGCCCTGCTGTCGGCCTGCGGGGTGAGCAGCCCGGAAGCCCGCGGCATGGCACTGGGCATCAGTGCGCACGCGGTGGGCACGGCGGTGGCGTTGGAAGAAAGCGAGGAAACCGGGGCCTTCGCGGCCCTGGGCATGAGCCTGATGGGAGTGGTCACGGCGGTGTTCCTGCCGTTGGCGGTCAGCCTGGTTGCCTGAGGATATTCGATGACATTGCCCCTGTTTCCACTCAATACCGTGCTGTTCCCCGGCTGCAAGCTCGACCTGCAGATCTTCGAGGCGCGCTACCTGGACATGATCGGCCGCTGCATGAAGCAGGGCGGCGGGTTCGGCGTGGTGTGCATCCTCGAAGGCGAGCAGGTGGGCAATGCCCCGTCGGGGTTCGCGACAATCGGCTGCGAGGCGTTGATACGCGACTTCCAGCAGCAGGACAACGGCCTGCTGGGCATTCGCGTCGAAGGTGTGCGGCGCTTCGATGTCGGCCCCTACGAGGTGCAGAAGGACCAACTGCTGCTGGCCGAGGTGAACTGGCGCAGCGAACAGCCCGACGCCCCCCTGGAGGAGGACGATCACGACCTGCTGGCCTTGCTCGGCGCGCTGGGCGAGCACCCGATGGTGGCGGCACTGGACATGCCGGTCGAAGTCATCGGCCAGCAGGCACTGGCCAACCAGCTGGCCTACCTGCTGCCCTTCGAGGATGAAGACAAGCTCGACCTGCTGGCCATCGATTCGCCCCGCCAGCGCCTGGACGCGATCCAGGCGCTGCTCGAGCGGCTGCAGGGCGAGTTGTTCGCCTAGGTCTCAGTACTGGTAGCGCAGCAGGGCATGGGGCAAGGCATGCAGGGCGAAGAACGCAAGAGTGCCGGCGCAGGCCGGCAGGATCAGCCACCACACCTTGAGCGGCATGGCGCCGAGCGGTTCGCGGTGCTGCACCAGGCTCAGGCTGGCGGCGCACACGCAGCAGGCCAGCAGCGAGCCGGCGAGGATGTCGGTGGGCCAGTGTGCACCCAGGTAGACCCTGGACAGGGCAATCGACATCGCCGGCAGGCACCCCAGCAGAATCCAGGTCAGGCGCATGCGTGGCGGCTGGCCACGACCGGCCAGCACCGCCAGCGTCAGAAAGAACGCGAATGACGCCGAACTGTGGCCACTGGGCATGCTGTAGGAGGTCAGCGGGTCGCTGAGCACTTCGGGGCGCGCGCGGGCGAACAGCCACTTGAGTGTGCCGTTGGCCAGCGCCGTGCCCATCAGCGTGCAGGCGGCGAAGATCGCCGGGCGCCACTGCCGGCTCAGCAGCAGCAGGCCGGTGAGCACACCGCCCACCACGAACTGCGTGCGGAAGTCGCCCAGGCGGGTGATCAGTACGATGGTGCCGTCCAGCGTGGCGCGGCGGTGTTCCTGCACCAGGGTCATCAGGCCCTGGTCGAAATCGTTCAGGTACGGCCAGCCGATGAACACCGCAGCCAGCATTACCAGGCTCAGGCCGGCGATCAGCCGTGTGCCGTAGCGCTTGCTGCGCAGGCTGGTGCTGATGCTCAGGCCGATCAATAGTGCGAGGCCGGCGGCGATGATGCCTGCTTCGGTCCAGAACCCTTCGGGCAGCGGCAGGCGCATGGCCGCGCCGGTGGCCCAGCCGGGCAGCAGGTAGGCCACCGCCCAGCCGGCACCTGCCAACAGGCTGACGGCGATGAAGCGTGGCAAGGGCATGTCGAACATGCCCGCCACCATCGGCAGCATCGGCCGCAGCGGGCCGATGAAGCGCCCCACCAGCAGGCTGGCGATGCCATAGCGCTGGAAGTAGCTCTCGGCGCTGCCGATCCATTCGGGGTGGTGGCGCAGCAGCGGCAGGCGCCGGATGTTCTGGTGGAAGCGCCGGCCCAGGGTGTAGGAAATCGCATCGCCCAGCAGCCCGCCCAGAAAGCCCAGCAGCAGGGTTTCGCTCAGGCCCAGTGCGCCGCTGCCGGCGAGAACCGCCACGGCGAACAGCAGGATGGTGCCGGGCACGATGAGCCCGGCGATGGCCAGGCATTCGACGCAGGCCACGATGAAGATTGCCAGGCCGAGCCATTGCGGGTTCGCGGTCAGCCAGCCGGTCAGGCTGTCGAGCCATGGGCCCATGGTGTCAGTTTCCTTGTGTCAGTAAGAAATAGTCGCGGCCTTCGACTTGCCCACGGCGCAGTGGGTTCCGGGTGCAGTGCGCGGCGAAGTCGGCGTCGACGAAACGGTAGGGCAGATGTTCGTCGCGCCCTTGGGGAATGCCCAGGCGTGTGGTCTGAATAATGTGTTTCACGGTTATGCCGCAGTCTTCGACGAACAGCCGCTCGGGGTCGAAACGCTGGGCGTCCCAGTGCGGGACTTTCAGCCCCAGGGCCTTGCACAGCAGGGTCTGGCCGGCACACAGGCGCTGATCGGCGCGCGGCTGGCCGCTGGCGTCGGGGTTGTTCAGCTGCATCTGCGCCAGGCTGTTGTGGTCGCTGACGGCATCCACCCAGGGGTAGGCCGACTTGATCAGCACCGCGTTGCCGGGGCCGTGGGCGCTGAAGTTGAGCGAATCGCCGCCACGGGCGTAGTACATGTAGATGTGGCCGCCATCGAGGAACAGGGCCTTGCGTTTTTCGGTGTAGCCCAGCGAGGCGTGGCTGCCCTTGTCGGTGACGTAATAGGCTTCGGTCTCGATGATGCGCGCCGACAGCCACAGCTCGCCCTGACGATGGCGGATTACCTTGCCGAGCAGGGCCTTGGCCAGGGTCTGGGCGTCGCGGTCGAAGAAGCTGTCGGGGAGGGCCCGGGGCGGGCAGGGGGCGAATTCGGTCATGGGCGCGATAATAGCAATTTATGGTCCGGGTCGGCGGCGGGGCTTTGCTGGAGCCGGCCTTACCGGCGAAGGGACGCGCTACGGTACATCTTCATACACTGTTTTCGACCATCCGCCTGACACCGCTGGGCGTATACCTGCATGACAGTTATAATCAGCCGATTTTCCCCTCCGCCAAGACACTGAGCCCATGACTGAGTCCGTTCTTGACTACATGACCCGCCTGGGTCGCGCCGCCCGTGAGGCCGCGCGCGTGATTGCCCGCGCCAGCACCGCGCAGAAGAACCGCGCCCTGCACGCTGCCGCCAATGCCCTGGACGCCGCCCGCGCCGAGCTGGGTGCCGCCAACGAACTGGACCTGGCTGCCGGTCGCGCCAATGGTCTGGAGCCGGCCATGCTCGAGCGCCTGGCGCTGACCCCGGCCCGCATCGACGGCATGATCGTCGGCCTGCGCCAGGTGGCCAGCCTGCCGGACCCGGTCGGTGCCATCCGCGACATGAGCTATCGCCCCTCCGGCATCCAGGTCGGCAAGATGCGCGTACCGCTGGGCGTCATCGGCATCATCTACGAGTCGCGCCCCAACGTGACCATCGACGCTGCCAGCCTGTGCCTGAAGTCGGGCAACGCCACCATCCTGCGTGGCGGCTCCGAAGCCATTCATTCCAACCGTGCCATTGCCGCCTGCATCCAGCGCGGCCTGGCCGAGGCCGACCTGCCCGCGGCGGTGGTGCAGGTGGTCGAGGTTACCGACCGCGAGGCGGTGGGCGCGCTGATCAGCATGCCCGAGTACGTCGACGTGATCGTGCCCCGTGGCGGCAAGGGCCTGATCGAACGGGTCAGCCGCGACGCACGGGTGCCGGTGATCAAGCACCTGGACGGCATCTGCCACGTGTACGTGGCTGAGCACGCCGAGCTGGACAAGGCCCAACGCATCGCCTTCAACGCCAAGACCTATCGCTACGGCATCTGCGGCGCCATGGAAACCCTGCTGGTCGACCAGTCGGTCGCCGCGGCGTTCCTGCCGGCGATGGCCAGCCAGTTTCGCGACAAGGGCGTGGAGCTGCGGGGCTGCGAGCGCACCCGGCAGATCATCGAGGCGCTGCCGGCCAGCGAAGACGACTGGAGCACCGAGTACCTGGCGGCGATTCTGTCGATTCGCGTGGTCGATGGCCTGGATGCGGCCATCGAGCACATCAACCACTATGGTTCGCACCATACCGATTCGATCGTCACCGAACACCAGGGTCAGGCCCGTCGCTTTACCGCCGAGGTCGACTCCTCGTCGGTGATGATCAACACCCCGACCTGCTTTGCCGACGGCTTCGAGTACGGCCTGGGGGCCGAGATCGGCATCTCCACCGACAAGCTGCATGCACGCGGCCCGGTCGGCCTGGAAGGGCTGACCTGCGAGAAGTACGTGGTGATCGGTGACGGCCAGCTGCGCGGTCAGGAGTCGTTCTGACCTTGGCCGAGCACAGCCCGCTCGCCGTTGCTGCCACGCCGTCGCCCGCCCGGCGCATCGGCGTGCTCGGCGGCACGTTCGATCCGGTGCACATCGGTCACCTGCGCAGTGCGCTGGAGGTGGCCGAAGTGCTGACGCTGGACGAACTGCGCCTGATGCCCAATGCGCGCCCGCCGCACCGCGACATGCCGCAGGTGTCGGCGCAGGATCGCCTGGCCATGGTCGAGCGCGCGGTCGAGGGCGTGCCCCTGCTGAGCGTCGATGCGCGTGAGCTGGCCCGGGACAAGCCGTCCTACACCATCGATACGCTGGAGCTGATGCGCGCCGAAATGGCCGCTGACGACCAGTTGTTCCTGCTGCTGGGCTGGGACGCATTCTGCGGCCTGCCGAGCTGGCATCGCTGGGAAGAGTTGTTGCAACACTGTCATATCCTGGTGCTTCAGCGCCCGGATGCCGACGTCGAGTCGCCGGATGCCCTGCGCAACCTGCTGGCCGCACGTTCGGTGAGTGACCCGCAAGCCCTGCAGGGGCCGGCCGGGCACATAGCATTCGTCTGGCAGACACCCTTGTCGGTGTCGGCCACGCAGATCCGACAGCTGCTGGCCAGCGGCAAGTCGGTGCGGTTTCTGGTGCCGGACGCAGTACTGGCCTATATCGATGCGCACGGCCTGTACCGTGTGCCGAACTGAGTGCGCCAACGGCGCCTCATACCTACGAGTTGAATGAGTTTTATATGAGCAAGCAAGAAATGATTAAAGGCGAAGAGCTGGTCAAGGTCGCGGTAGCTGCCCTTGAAGACGTCAAGGCCCAGGACGTCCTGGTCATCGACGTTCGCGACAAGCAGAGCATCACCGACTACATGATCATCGCCACCGGTACCTCCAACCGTCAGATCAGCGCGATGCTGGACAAGGTCCGCCAGATGGTCAAGGAGAAGGGCGTTCGTCCGCTGGGCGAAGAAGGCAAGGGCGACAGCGACTGGGTGCTGCTGGACCTGGACGACGTCATCGTGCACATGATGACCGCCTCGGCCCGTCAGTTCTACGACCTGGAGCGCCTGTGGAAAGGTGCCGAGCAGAGCCGTGCCGCCGATGGCAAGCACCACAGCCCGGAGCACACCCACGAGCACTTCGCCAAGCTCAACAAAGACCAGGAATAAGGTAGCCCCGTGCGTCTGCGTCTGATCGCGGTCGGCTCGCGCATGCCCAAATGGGTCGAGGACGGCTGGCATGAATATGCCAAGCGCCTGCCTTCGGAGCTGTCCCTGGAGCTGGTGGAGATACCGCTCAACACGCGCGGCAAGAATGCCGACGTTGCCCGCCTGATCCGTCAGGAGGGCGAGGCCATGCTGGCCAAGGTCCAGCCGGGCGAGCGTATCGTCACCCTCGAGGTGCACGGCAAGCCGTGGAGCACCGAACAGCTGGCGGTCGAACTGGACCGCTGGCGCCTCGACTCGCGTACCGTCAACTTCATGGTCGGCGGCCCCGAAGGGCTGGCGCCGGAAGTCTGTGCGCGGGCCGAGCAGCGCTGGTCGCTGTCGCCGCTGACCTTGCCGCACCCGTTGGTAAGGATACTGATCGGCGAACAGCTGTACCGCGCCTGGACCGTGTTGTCCGGGCACCCTTACCACAAATAGTCGTAAGCCTTTTCAATGTCGCAGCCGATTCGCCTCAAGGACCACGAGAAAGACGCCCGCCTGGTGCGTAGCCGCGTCGTGGTCGGCGCAGTCGCGATCGTGCTGCTGATTTGCGTGTTGATCGCCCGGCTGTACTACCTGCAGGTCATTCAGTACGACTACCACTCCACGCTGTCGGAGAACAACCGGGTGCATGTGCAGCCGATCCCGCCGACACGCGGGCTGATCTTCGACCGCAACGGGGTGATCGTCGCCGACAACCGGCCAAGCTTCAGCCTGACCATGACCCGCGAGCGTTCCGGTGACTGGCAGCAGGTACTCGATTCCATTGTCGAGGTGCTGGAGCTGACCGAGGACGACCGGGCACTGTTCGAAAAACGCATGCGCCAGGGGCGTCGGCCCTTCGAGCCGGTACCGATCCTGTTCGAGCTGACCGAAGAGCAGATCGCCCGGATAGCGGTGAACCAGTTCCGTCTGCCGGGTGTGGAGGTGGCGGCGCAGCTGGTACGCCATTACCCGCAGGGTGCGCACTTTGCGCATTCGGTCGGCTATGTGGGGCGCATCAACGAAAAAGAGCTCAAGTCCCTCGACCCGGTCAACTACAGTGGCACCCACCATATCGGCAAGACCGGTATCGAGCGCTTCTACGAAGCCGAGCTGCATGGCCAGGTCGGCTACGAAGAGGTCGAGACCAACGCCCGTGGCCGGGTGCTGCGGGTGCTCAAGCGTACCGATCCGATCCCCGGCAAGGACATCGTCCTGAGCCTGGACATCAAGCTGCAGGAAGCTGCCGAAGCGGCGCTGGGCGGTCGTCGTGGCGCGATCGTGGCGCTCGACCCGAACACAGGTGAAGTGCTGGCGATGGTCAGTCAGCCGAGCTTCGACCCCAACCCCTTCGTCACCGGCATCAGCTTCAAGGCCTATGCCGAGCTGCGCGACTCGATCGACCGCCCGCTGTTCAACCGCGTACTGCGCGGCCTGTACCCGCCGGGGTCGACGATCAAGCCGGCAGTGGCCATCGTCGGCCTGGACACCGGCGCGGTCACGGCCACCTCGCGGGTGTTCGACCCGGGCTACTACCAACTGCCCAACTATGACCACAAGTACCGCAACTGGAACCGCACCGGCGATGGCTGGGTCGACCTCGACACGGCGATCATGCGTTCCAACGACACCTATTTCTACGACCTGGCGCACAAGGTCGGCATCGACCGGCTTTCGGCCTACATGAACCGCTTCGGCATCGGCCAGAAGGTCGCGCTGGACATGTTCGAGGAATCCTCCGGGCTGATGCCGTCGCGTGACTGGAAGCGCGCGACCCGGCGCCAGGCCTGGTTCCCCGGCGAGACACTGATCCTCGGCATCGGCCAGGGCTACATGCAGGCCACACCGCTGCAACTGGCCCAGGCCACCGCGCTGATCGCCAGCAAGGGCAAGTGGAACCGCCCGCACCTGGCCAAGACCGTCGAGGGCGTGCGCCCGGTGGACGAGAACCCGATGGAAGACATCGTGCTGCGTGACAAGGCCGACTGGAACAGGGTCACCCACGGCATGGAGATGGTGATGCACGGTGCCCGTGGTACCGCGCGCAAGGCCGCCATCGGCGCGCAGTACCGCATCGCCGGCAAGAGTGGTACCGCGCAGGTGGTCGCGATCAAGCAGGGCGAGAAGTATGACCGCAACAAGGTGCAGGAGCGTCACCGCGACCACGCCCTGTTCGTGTCCTTCGCCCCGGCCGAAAACCCGAAGATCGTGGTGTCGGTGATGGTCGAGAACGGCGAGTCCGGCTCCGGCGTGGCCGCCCCCGTGGTGCGCCAGGTGATGGACGCCTGGCTGCTCGACCAGAACGGTCGCCTCAAGCCTGAATACGCCAACCCCGCGGGTGCCCCGACCAATGTGTCGGTGACCACCCCGGCCGCCCCGCCAGCCAACCCTACAACCGCGCAGGAAACGGCCCGTGAAGAGTAATTTCGATCGCATGCTCTCCAGCGAGGACGTGATGCGCCGCCGCGCCAGCTTCCTGCAGCGCATCCACGTCGACGGCCCGCTGCTGGTGCTGCTGCTGACCCTGGCCGCCGGCAGCCTGTTCGTGCTGTATTCGGCCAGCGGCAAGAACTGGGACATGCTGCTCAAGCAGGCGTCCTCGTTCGGCCTGGGGCTGGTGTCGATGTTCGTCATCGCCCAGCTGGAGCCACGCTTCATGGCGCGCTGGGTGCCACTGGCGTACGTCGGCGGGGTGATCCTGCTGGTGGTGGTGGACGTGATGGGCCACAACGCCATGGGCGCCACGCGCTGGATCAACATCCCCGGGGTGATCCGCTTCCAGCCGTCGGAGTTCATGAAGATCATCATGCCGGCGACCATCGCCTGGTACCTGGCCAAGCGCACCTTGCCGCCGCACCTCAAGCACGTGATGATCAGCCTGATCCTGATCGGTGTGCCGTTCATTCTCATCGTGCGCCAGCCCGACCTGGGCACCGCGTTGCTGATCCTGGCCTCGGGCGCGTTCGTGCTGTTCATGGGCGGGCTGCGCTGGCGCTGGATCCTCAGCGTGCTGGCGGCGGCAGTGCCGGTGGCGGTGGCGATGTGGTTCTTCGTCATGCACGACTACCAGAAGCAGCGCGTGCTGACCTTCCTCGACCCGGAAAGCGACCCGCTGGGCACCGGCTGGAACATCATCCAGTCCAAGGCGGCGATCGGCTCGGGTGGGGTATTCGGCAAGGGCTGGCTGCTCGGCACCCAGTCGCACCTGGACTTTCTGCCCGAGAGCCACACCGACTTCATCATCGCCGTGCTCGGCGAGGAATTCGGCCTGGTGGGCATCTGCGCGCTGCTGCTGATCTACCTGCTGCTGATCGGTCGCGGCCTGGTGATCACGGCCCAGGCGCAGACGCTGTACGGCAAGCTGCTGGCCGGCAGCCTGACCATGACCTTCTTCGTATACGTGTTCGTCAATATCGGTATGGTGAGCGGCCTGTTGCCCGTGGTGGGTGTGCCGCTGCCCTTCATCAGCTATGGCGGAACTTCGCTCGTGACGCTGCTGTCAGCGTTTGGGGTTTTGATGTCGATCCACACGCACCG
Source organism: Pseudomonas sp. PS01300 (assembly GCF_029960155.1). Lineage (NCBI taxonomy): Bacteria > Pseudomonadati > Pseudomonadota > Gammaproteobacteria > Pseudomonadales > Pseudomonadaceae > Pseudomonas > Pseudomonas sp. PS01300. The sequence continues at coordinate 13,036 of NZ_JASCPN010000019.1, forward strand.
CAAATGGATCGCGCAGGTTTGAATAAGGTGAACAATTCAATGCAAGCAATGCGTGGCTGGGTGGCTCGCTGTGCCCCCTGGGTCGGGCTGTTGGGGCTGCTGGCCCCAGGTCAGCAGGCGAGTGCCGCCGATTATGACGGCTCGCCCCAGGTGGCCGAGTTCGTCGGCGAGATGACCCGCGACTACGGCTTTGCCGGCGAGCAACTGATGGCGGTGTTTCGCGAGGCGCAGCGCAAGCAGTCGATCCTGGATGCGATCTCGCGCCCGGCCGAGCGGGTCAAGCCGTGGAAGGAATACCGGCCGATGTTCATCACCGACGCGCGCATCGCCCGCGGTGTGGACTTCTGGCGCCAGCACGAGGCCACCCTGGCGCGCGCCGAAAAGGAATACGGCGTGCCTGCCCAGGTGATCGTGGCGATCATCGGCGTGGAGACCTTCTTTGGCCGCAACACCGGCAATTACCGGGTGATCGACGCGCTGTCGACCCTGGGCTTCGATTACCCGCCGCGGGCCGAGTTCTTCCGCAAGGAGCTGCGCGAGTTCCTGCTGCTGGCCCGCGAAGAGCAGGTCGACCCGCTGACCCTCAAGGGCTCGTACGCCGGCGCCATGGGCCTGCCGCAGTTCATGCCCAGCAGCTTTCGCGCCTATGCCGTGGACTTCGACGGCGACGGCCACATCAATATCTGGACCAACCCGGACGATGCCATCGGCAGCGTGGCCAGCTACTTCAAGCGCCATGGCTGGGTGGCCGGCGAGGGCGTGGTCAGCCGCGCCCAGGTGCGTGGCGAACGTGTCGACGAGGGCCTGAGCCCGGGTATCGAGGCGGTCAAGACCGTCGCGCAGTTGCGGGCACTGGGCTGGTCGAGTCATGATGCGCTGCGCGATGATCTGCCGGTCACCGCCTTCCGGCTCGAAGGCGACAACGGCCCGGAATACTGGCTGGGCCTGAAGAATTTCTACGCGATCACTCGCTACAACCGCAGCGTGATGTACGCCATGGCGGTACATCAACTCTCGGATCAGCTGGTCCAGGCAAGGGGCGCCAGGTAATGCGCGTACTGTTTACTGACACATCTCTCAAACTGATCGGTTGCGCGGCCCTGGGCCTGTTGCTGGTCAGCTGCTCCTCCAGCCGCCCGACGCCGCAAGGTGGCAGCAACGTGGTTCGCGCCAAGCCGGGCCTGGACATCAACCGGGCCCACAAGGACGGCGCGCCGTGGTGGGACGTGGATGTCTCGAAGATCCCCGACGCCACCCCAACGGTGCACACCGGCAACTACAAGGCCAACCCCTACACGGTGCTGGGCAAGACCTACTTCCCGATCCAGGACTCGCGCAACTACCGCGCCGAGGGCACGGCGTCGTGGTACGGCACCAAGTTCCACGGGCAGAACACCGCCAATGGCGAGGTGTACGACCTGTACGGCATGAGTGCGGCGCACAAGACCCTGCCACTGCCGGCCTACGTCAAGGTGACCAACCTGGACAACCAGCGCAGCGTGATCCTGCGGGTCAACGACCGTGGCCCATTCTATTCGGACCGCATCATCGACCTGTCCTACGCCGCGGCCAAGAAGCTCGGCTACGCCGAAACCGGTACCGCCCGCGTGCGCGTCGAGGGCATCGACCCGCAGCAATGGTGGGCCCAGCGTGGTCAGCAGGCGCCGATGGTGCTCAACCAGCCCCAGGTGGCCCAGACCCAGCCGCTGCCGGCCAGTACCGGCACCGTCGAGCAATGGACCCCGCCGCCGCAGCAGCACGCGGCGGCCGTGGTGCCGGTGCAGGTTGCCAACAACGGCAGCGGGCCGGCCAGCAATGGTCTTTACTTGCAGGTCGGTGCGTTCGCCAACCCGGATGCGGCCGAACTGCTGCGCTCCAAGCTCAGCGGCATGGTCAGCGCGCCGGTGTTCATCAGTTCCATCGTGCGCAACCAGCAGACCCTGCACCGCGTGCGCCTGGGGCCGATCAACAGCCAGGGCGAGGCCCAGCAGATGCAGGACAGCGTGCGCCTGGCCAACCTGGGGCAACCCAAAGTCGTCACGGCAGACTGATCGGGGGGACTGATCGGTTTGTCATGCAGTCGGGCAGAGCAGCCATGTACAATGGCCGTTTTGCTCGCCAGGCCCAGCGCCTGGAATACGTTTTGCCCGCGAGGGCATGAGCCCAATAGCCATTTCGAGAGACGGATGAACATAACCAGCTTTGCCAAACGCCTTTGCCTGCTTGTACCGCTGATGATCGCTCCTGCCGCTTTCGCGGCAGAGCAGATGATGCCGTCGCCGCCGCAACTGGCAGCCAAGTCCTACGTGCTCATGGAAGCCTCCAGCGGCAACATCCTGGTCGAGAACAATGGCGACCAGCGCCTGCCTCCGGCGAGCCTGACCAAGCTGATGACCGCCTACATCGCCACCCTGGACATCCGTCGCGGGCAGATCGGCGAGAACGATCCGGTCACCGTCAGCGAAAACGCCTGGCGTACCGGCGGTTCGCGCATGTTCATCAAGGTCGGCACCCAGGTCAGCGTCAGCGACCTGCTGCACGGCATCATCATCCAGTCCGGCAACGACGCCAGCGTCGCCCTGGCCGAGCACATTGCCGGCAGTGAAGACGCCTTCGCCGACATGATGAACAAGACTGCCACCGACCTGGGCATGAGCAACAGCCACTTCATGAACCCCACCGGCCTGCCGAACCCCGAGCACTACTCCTCGGCGCACGACATGGCGGTGCTGGCACGGGCGATCATCCACGAGGATCCGGCGCACTACGCGATCTACTCGCAGAAGGAATTCTTCTGGAACAACATCAAGCAGCCTAACCGCAACCTGCTGCTGTGGCGCGACAAGACCGTCGACGGCCTGAAGACCGGCCACACCGACGAGGCGGGCTACTGCATGGTGTCCTCGGCAGTACGTGACGGCATGCGCCTGATCGCCGTGGTGTTCGGTACCAACAGCGAGCAATCGCGCGCTGCCGAAACCCAGAAGCTGCTGACCTACGGTTTCCGCTTCTTCGAGACCCAGACCTTCTACCAGAAGGGCACCGAACTGGCCCAGGCGCCGGTGTGGAAGGGCAAGACAGCCCAGGTCAAGGCAGGTCTTGCCGAAGACCTGAGCATGACTTTGCCTAAAGGCCAATTGAAGAAGCTGGCTGCAAGCATGACCATGAACCCGCAGCTGACCGCGCCTATCGCCAAAGGTGACGTGATCGGTAAAGTGGAAGTCAAACTGGATGACAATGTGGTACACAGCGCCGACCTGATCGCGCTGGACGACGTGGAGGAAGGTGGTTTCCTGCGTCGTGCGTGGGATAGCATTCGGCTATTCTTCTACGGGCTGTTCAACTGATATCGTGACCTGCCATGCCCCCGCACACTCACGCGGGGGCATTGTTGTTGCCACGGCTTACGAGGCCGTTACTGCCATGACCGAACCAGACGTCAAGTCGCACAAGATCGAATTCCCCTGCGCCGATTACCCGATCAAGATAATCGGCGACACCGTGGTCCATTTCAGGGACACGGTGATCGAGATTCTCAAGAAATACGCCGAGGTCGACCTCAAGACCCTGGCCGAGCGCCAGAGCAAGGAAGGCAAGTACACCACGGTGCAGCTGCACATCATTGCCACCAGTGAAGACCAGTTGCAGAACATCAACAGTGCCCTGCGCGCGACCGGAATCGTGAAAATGGTGCTCTGATGTCGGCCAGCCTCGGCTTTCGCGACCTCGGCCTGCTGCCTTACACGGCCGTGCTCGAGGCCATGCGTCGGTTCACCGACCAGCGTGGCCCGGGCACGGCCGATGAAGTGTGGCTGGTTGAACACCCGCCGGTGTTCACCCAGGGCCAGGCCGGCAAGGCCGAGCACCTGCTGCTGCCGGGAGATATCCCGGTGGTGCAGACCGACCGCGGTGGCCAGGTGACCTACCATGGGCCGGGTCAGCTGGTGGCCTACCTGTTGCTCGATGTACGCCGCCTGGGCTTTGGCGTGCGTGACCTGGTCAGCCGCATGGAGTGCTGCCTGATCGAGCTGCTGGGCAGTTATGGCGTCGAGGCGGCGGCCAAGCCCGACGCGCCTGGCGTCTACGTCGACGGGGCGAAGATCGCCTCCCTCGGCTTGCGCATTCGCAATGGCTGTTCTTTCCATGGCCTTGCCTTGAACGTGGACATGGACCTTGCGCCATTCCGCCGGATTAACCCCTGCGGGTATGCGGGGCTGGCCATGACCCAGCTGCGCGATCAGGCAGGCCCGATCGAACTCACCGAGGTAAGGGCAAGGCTGCGCGGGCAGCTGGTCAAGCACCTCGACTATGCTGAGCAGACGACCCTTGCGGGCGGAATCGACTGAATATGAATACTGTTGTGCAAGAACCGCAGCAAACCCTTATTCCCACTCAGGACGTCAGCGCGCGCCCGGCCCCACGGCCCAAGGTCGAAGCTGGCGTCAAGCTGCGTGGCGCCGAAAAGGTTGCACGTATCCCGGTCAAGATCATCCCGACCGAGGAACTGCCGAAAAAACCTGACTGGATCCGCGTGCGCATCCCGGTGTCGCCGGAAGTCGACCGCATCAAGCAGTTGCTGCGCAAGCACAAGCTGCACAGCGTGTGCGAAGAGGCTTCCTGCCCGAACCTGGGCGAGTGCTTCTCGGGTGGCACCGCCACCTTCATGATCATGGGTGACATCTGCACCCGTCGCTGCCCGTTCTGCGACGTCGGCCACGGCCGGCCCAAAGCGCTGGATGTCGACGAGCCGATGAACCTGGCCGTGGCCATCGCCGACCTGCGCCTGAAGTACGTGGTGATCACCTCGGTGGACCGCGACGACCTGCGTGACGGCGGTGCCCAGCACTTTGCCGACTGTCTGCGCGAGATCCGCAAGCTGTCGCCGGGCGTGCAGCTGGAAACCCTGGTGCCGGACTACCGCGGACGCATGGACGTGGCACTGGCGATCACGGCCCAAGAGCCGCCGGATGTGTTCAACCACAACCTGGAAACCGTGCCGCGCCTGTACAAGGCCGCGCGTCCGGGGTCGGACTACCAGTGGTCGCTGACCCTGCTGCAGAAGTTCAAGGAGCTGGTGCCGCACGTACCGACCAAGTCCGGCCTGATGCTGGGGCTGGGCGAGACCGACGAGGAAGTGATCGAGGTGATGCATCGCATGCGCGAGCACAACATCGACATGCTGACCCTGGGCCAGTACCTGCAGCCATCGCGCAGCCACTTGCCGGTGCAGCGCTTCGTGCACCCGGACACCTTCGCCTGGTTCGCCGAGGAAGGCTACAAGATGGGCTTCAAGAACGTCGCCTCGGGCCCGCTGGTGCGTTCGTCGTACCATGCCGACCAACAGGCGCACGAGGCCAAGATCAAGCTGTGACCGGCGTGTGACTGGCTGAAAAAAGGCCCCCGTACCAGCGATGGTACGGGGGCCTTTTTGTTGATGGCTTCACTGGCTTCTTCGCCGGCAAGGCCGGCTCCCACAGGCTGTGGGAGCCGGCCTTGCCGTCACGCTGTCAGCGCTTGCGCAGGCTTTCCAGCAGCTTGTGCGTCGGGTAGCCATCGGCCGGCCAGCCCTGCGCCTGCTGCGCACTGCGGATGGCCTTGCGCGTGTTGGCGCCGATGATCCCGTCTGCGGTGCCCGCGTCATAATTGTTGGCGCTGAGCAGTTGCTGCAGCTCGATCCGCTCGCTGCGGCTCAGCGGCAGGTCATCCTTGGGCCACGACCCGCGAATGAAGCCCGAGTTCTCGAAGCGTTCCGCCAGCAGGCTTACGGCCAGCGCATAGGACGACGAGTTGTTGTACTTGAGGATCGCGCGGAAGTTGTCCAGTACCAGGAATGCCGGGCCACGGGCGCCCGCCGGCAGCAGCAGGGCGGCCGAGAGCTGTTCGGTACCGGCCGGGGCACGGGCACCGGCTGGCAGGGTCACACCCAGTTGCTGCCACTCGGCCACGCTCTTGCGCAGGCTGCCATCGGCCAGCCAGTAGTCGAAGCTGCCTGGCACCTGGACTTCGAAGCCCCAGGGCTCGCCACGTTTCCAGCCGGAGCTTTGCAGGTAGTGCGCGGTGGAGGCCAGCGCATCGGCCGAGCTCTTCCAGATGTCGCGGCGACCGTCGCCGTCGAAGTCCACGGCGTGGGTGTTGTAGGTGGTCGGGATGAACTGGGTCTGGCCCATTGCGCCGGCCCACGAACCCAGCATGGCCTCGGGCTGGATATCGCCGTTCTGCAGGATCTGCAGGGCCGCGATCAGCTGCGCCTGGGCAAATGCCGGGCGGCGTCCTTCATAGGCCAGGGTGGCCAGGGAGCGGATCACCGACTTGCTGCCCTGGAACTGGCCGAAGTTGCTCTCCATGCCCCATACCGACACCAGTACGCTGCGGTCCACGCCATAGCGTTGCTCCAGCTGGCTGAGCAGGACGGCATGCTGGTCGAGCAGCTTCTTGCCGTTGCGAACGCGCAGGGGCGACAGCGCGCCCTCGAGGTATTCCCACACCGGTCGGGTGAATTCGGGTTGGCTGCGGTCGGCCTTGATCACGTCCATGTCGGGGGTGATGCCGATGAACGCGCGGTCGAAGGTGGCCGGGGTGATGCCGGCCTGCAGGGCCTGCTGACGAAAGCCGGCTTGCCATTGGGCAAAGGTCTGCAGGGGCTGGATTTCCGGGCTGGCGTCGGTGTTCGGGGTGGGCAGGGTGACCACCGGGGCAGGTTGCGCGGGAGCCAGGGGCAGGGTGTCGGCGACGGTAGGTTGCTCGGCACAGGCGACGAGCAGGATAAGGCTGGAAGCTGCGGTCAGCTGGCGAAGTTGCCGGCGACGGGAGGGGCATAAGGGCATGCATGGGTCCAGGTATTTCAGGTCAGGTGACGACCATATCATGCCTGTGGGTTTCTTGCTTTCATGCGGCCAAAAAGTGAGAAGCCTCCCAATCTCTCGATTGGAAGGCTTCGCGGCGGTAGCTGCCTTTGCCTTTGCCGGCGGGTTCCTGACGGCTGCGGAACAAGGGCTGGGCGATGATCGATTTGGCCTTGTTGGGCCGGTGCTTTGCGGGCTTTTTGCTCATGGCAGAGGTCCTGCTCAGATGGGTGTGGGCGCAATATAGGCGCTGAACCCCTCGCAGGCAAGGGCAGAGCCGGCATTGCCTGCGATGGGCTGCGCAGCGGCCCCCAGAAGCTTCGCCGGTGCTGACCGTCAGGGGGGTTACTCGGCAGGCAATGCCAGCCGCTGCCCCGCCATCAACAGCGACAGCCGCGACAGGCTCACCCAGGGCGAGCCCTGGGCCTGGCCCTTTATTTGCGCATCGATGCGCTGGGCATCCTGCAGCAGCTGCGCCCAGCGTTGCGCCGAGTAACGCTGCAGAGCCTTGCTCATCAAGGGCTTGCGCTTGTCCCACACTGGCGGGCGAGCCTGGCTGAACGCCTTGTCCAGCGGCACGCCCTGGGCGAACTGCTGGGCCAGGCCGGCCAGTACACGCAGCTCGCGCGCCAGTGCCCAGAGGATCACCGGTGGCTCGACCCCTTCGCCGCGCAGCCCCTCGAGCATGCGCAGCGCATGCGCGGCCTCGCCGTTGAGGATCGCATCGACCAGGCCAAACACGTCGAAACGTGCACTGTCGGCCACTGCTGCCTGCACGGTTTCCACGGTGATCGTGTTGCCATCGGCCAGCAGCTTGAGCTTTTCGATCTCCTGCGCTGCGGCCAGCAGGTTGCCTTCGACCCGTGCGGCGATCAGCTCCACCGCATCACGCTGGGCCGAGAGCCCGGCCTGGACCAGGCGCTGGTTGATCCATTGCGGCAGCTGCTGGGTGTCGACCGGCCAGATCTGCACGAACTGCACCTGCTGGCCTTCGATCAGGGCCTTGCCCCACTTGGTCTTCTGCGCGCTGCCATCAAGCTTGGGCAGGCTGACCAGCAGCAGGGTGTCGTCGGCCGGGCGCGCACAGTATTCGATCAGTGCCGCCGCGCCCTTGTCGCCGGGCTTGCCCGATGGCAGGCGCAGCTCCAGCACACGCTTTTGCGCGAACAGCGACAGGCTGGCACCGGCCTGCAGCAGGGTGCCCCAGTCGAAGTTGGCGTCGGCGCTGAACACCTGGCGTTCGTCGAACCCTTGCTGGCGAGCCGCCAGGCGCACCGCATCGGCGGCTTCCTGGCACAGCAACGGGTCGTCGCCACTGATCACGTAGACCGGTGCGAGGTTGCCTTGCAGGTGTTTGGGCAGTTGGGCAGGTGTGAGCTTCATAGGACAGATAGACGGGGCGCCGAAGCGCCCCGTTCAGGCTCAGTTGGCCGGCAGTTCCAGCGGCGATTGCTGGGGGGTTGCATCCTGGGCACGGCGTGCAGCTTCAAGCGCCTGGGCTTCGGCCTTGGCCCGCTCATCGGCCTGCTGTTGCAGGCTATCGAGCTGCTCGGGGGTCAGTTGCTGCAGGCGCAGCACCATGCGCTGTACCAGCTCGCGACGAATCTCGTCACGGATCTGGCCCGCTTCCTGATCGGAACCGGTCAGGTTGTTGCTGTCGTGCACGTAGACCTTCTGCACTTCGATCTTGTCGTTCAGCAGGCTCAGGTTGTCCAGGCCCTTGATTTCGTAGCTAAGCTCGGTGGTCAGCTCGTACTCCACCGAACGGCCGGCGCCGGCATAGCTGGCTGCGCGCTGGTTTTCCTGTTCGTTGGTCAGGATCAGCTTGTACGGCGCACCTGTGTGCACGTTGACGCCGCTGGTTTGCAGTACCTGGCGCAGCTGGGTCACGGTTTCGCCATAGGCGTTGCGCGCGCTCAGGTCGAGTTCCTTGAGGCTCAGCTCGGTGACACCGGTGCCGCGCAGCTGGAAACCGCAGGCGCTGAGCAGGACCGCCAGGCCCATCACCAGCAGATTGCGTTTGATCATCTTGTTGCTCCCTTGAACCTTGTAGGCGGTGCGGGCGCCATCAAGGCGCCCGTTGCTCTCAGTTGGCGACGATATTGACCAGCTTGCCAGGTACCACGATGACCTTGCGGATGCTCAGGCCTTCGGTGAAACGCAGCACGTTCTCGTTGCTGCGCGCGGCGGCCTCGATTTCTTCACGGCTGGCACCGGCCGGCATTTCGATGTGCCCGCGCAGCTTGCCGTTGACCTGGATGACCAGTTCGAGGGTGTCCTGCACCAGCGCGCTTTCGTCGACCGCCGGCCAGCCGGCATCGATGATGGCCTGGGTGTGGCCCAGACGCTGCCACAGCTCGTGGCTGATGTGCGGGGTGATCGGCGCCAGTATCAGGGCCACGGTCTCCAGGCCTTCCTGGATCAGTGCACGGTCCAGGTCGGTGGCTTGCGAGGCCTTTTCCAGCACGTTCATCAGGGTCATCACCTGGGCGATGGCGGTGTTGAACTTGTTGTGCTGGCCCACGTCGATGCTGGCCTGGCGGATCGCCGAATGGGTGGCACGGCGTACCAGCTTCTGTGCGTCGTTCAGGTTGCCCAGCTCCAGCTTGCCCGGCAGGCCCTGGCCGACGTGGGCCTGGGCCAGGCGCCAGACGCGGCGCAGGAAGCGGTTGGCACCCTCGACGCCGGAGTCGGACCATTCCAGGCTCATGTCGGGCGGCGAAGCGAACATCATGAACAGACGGCAGGTGTCGGCACCGTAGGCTTCGATCATCGATTGCGGGTCGACGCCGTTGTTCTTGGACTTGGACATCTTCTCGGTGCCGCCGATGATCACCGGCAGGCCGTCGGTCTTCAGACGTGCACTGATGGCCTTGCCCTTGGCATCCAGCTCGACTTCGACGTCGGCCGGGTTGAACCAGTCCTGGCCGCCGTTGCTGGCGACACGGTAGTAGGTATCGGCCACGACCATGCCCTGGGTCAGCAGGTTCTTGAACGGCTCGTTGGAGGTGACCAGCCCTTCGTCGCGCATCAGCTTGTGGAAGAAGCGTGCATACAGCAGGTGCAGGATCGCGTGCTCGATACCGCCGATGTATTGATCGACCGGCAGCCAGTGGTTGGCCGCTTTAGGGTCGACCAGGCCCTGGTCGTAGTTGGGCGAGGCATAACGGGCGAAGTACCAGGACGACTCGACGAAGGTGTCCATGGTGTCGGTTTCGCGCTTGGCCGGCTGGCCGCATTTCGGGCAGCTGCATTCGTAGAATTCAGGCAGGCGCGCCAGCGGCGAACCGGCGCCGTCCGGAACCACGTTCTCCGGCAGGATGACCGGCAGTTGGTCTTCCGGCACCGGTACGTCGCCACAGGCGTCGCAATGGATGATCGGGATCGGGCAGCCCCAGTAGCGCTGGCGGCTGATGCCCCAGTCGCGCAGGCGGAACTGGGTGCGCGATTGGCCCAGGCCCTTGGTGATCAGGGCGGCTTCGATGGCATCGAAGGCGCCGGGGAAGTCCAGGCCGTCGAACGCGCCGGAGTTGATCAGCTGGCCGTGCTCGTTGTAGGCGGCCTGCCATTCGCTGCCCACTTGATCGCCGGCACTGGTGCGCACCACGGTCTTGATCGGCAGCTTGTACTTGGTGGCGAACTCGAAGTCGCGTTCGTCGTGGGCCGGTACGGCCATGACTGCGCCGTCGCCGTAGTGCATCAGCACGTAGTTGGCGACCCACACCGGGAGCTTCTCGCCGGTCAGCGGGTGCTCGACCAGCAGCGAAGTGGCCAGGCCCTTCTTCTCCTGGGTGGCGACGTCGGCTTCGGCAACGCTGCCGCTCTTGCACTCGTCGATGAACGCCTGCAGTTCAGGGTTGCCCTTGGCTGCGAGGGTCGCCAGCGGGTGCTCTGCGGCCACTGCCACGTAGGTGGCGCCCATCAGGGTGTCGGGGCGGGTGGTGAAGACTTTCAGCGTGCCCGCTTCGCCGATGCTGGCCTGGTCGTAGGGGAACTGCACTTCCATGCCGCGCGACTTGCCGATCCAGTTGCGCTGCATGGTCTTGACCTGTTCAGGCCAGCCCGGCAGCTCGTCGAGGCTTTCCAGCAGCTCGTCGGCGTAGGCGGTGATCTTGAAGTAGTACATCGGGATTTCGCGCTTTTCGATCAGCGCGCCCGAACGCCAGCCACGGCCGTCGATGACCTGCTCGTTGGCCAGTACGGTCTGGTCGGCCGGGTCCCAGTTCACGGTGCCGTTCTTGCGGTAGATCACGCCCTTTTCGAACAGGCGGGTGAACAGCCACTGCTCCCAGCGGTAGTAGTCCGGCTTGCAGGTGGTGATCTCGCGGGTCCAGTCGATCGCCAGGCCCAGGCTCTTGAGCTGGGTCTTCATGTAATCGATGTTTTCGTAGGTCCACTTGGCCGGTGCCACGTTGTTCTTCATCGCGGCGTTTTCCGCCGGCATGCCGAAGGCGTCCCAGCCCATTGGCTGCAGGACGTTCTTGCCGAGCATGCGCTGGTAGCGCGCGATCACGTCGCCGATGGTGTAGTTGCGCACGTGCCCCATGTGTAGCTTGCCGCTTGGGTAAGGGAACATCGACAGGCAGTAGTAGGTGTCCTTGCCTGGCTGTTCACTGACGTCAAAAGAGTGGTGCTCGTTCCAGTAAGACTGGGCGGCGGCTTCGATTTCGCGGGGCTGATAGAGTTCGTGCATGGCTACTTTGCGCTGAGAAATGGGAGACCTTATCCAGGCTGGTTCAAAACCGTTGTGCCCGGCAATCCGGTGTCAAGAGTGAACGCCGTAGCATACATGACCCCCGTCCATCGTGGGAAACCCTGATTGCACCGGATCGGCCGGCGTTCCGTTGGTCGCGGCAACGGGCTGGTTTTGGGAGTGCCGCTAAGCTGACGTGTGGGGGGAGATGAATCTTATCTTCAATGAGGTGAACGGATGGGAGAGTCGCAGCTGGAACCACTGAAGCCGGAGATTTACGAGCGGTTGCTCGATCGCCTGGGGCTTGCCCTGGATGTCGCCCGTACGGCCGCTCGATTGCGTGATGAAATGCCTGCCGAACTGGAACTGCGTGGCCTGAGCCGCGCCGAATTCGACGTGATCAGGGCCTATCTGGCGTCGTTGCCGGAGGGTGCGCCGGGTCGTGCCGAAGCGATGCAGCAAGCGCAGCCGCCGTCCAGGGCCAAGGTCGTCTGGCTCAAGCAGGCGGCGCGTTCCACCCACACGGCAAAGCCCGGAAAGCTGCACTGCAAATAGATAGGCAGTTGCCGGGCACAATCAGGCGCAGGCGGAGTGCGCCACTGGCACCATGATTCCCATTGATCGGCGCCTGGCGGCATTGTTGCCAGGCGCCGTTTGTCTGTAGCCTTGGGCATCCATGGAGGTGCCTGATGCCATTTCGCTATTTCATCAAACAACTGATTCTGCCGCCCGGCGTGCTGCTGTTGCTGCTGCTGGCAGCGTGGTGGCTGCGCCGGTCCTGGCCGCGTACCTCGCTGTTGTGTTTCATCGCCGGCCTGGGCGGGCTGTGGCTGATGAGCCTGCCGGTGGTGGTGGAGTTCACGGCGCGCCAGCTGGAGCGTGTGCCGCCGCTTGCGCCGCAGCATTGGCAGGCGCTGGCCGGCCAGGCCGACGCGATCGTGGTGTTGGGCGCCGGGCGCGAGCGCGGTGATCCGGCCTGGGGTGGCGCCGACCAGCCCACCGGCGTGGCACTGGAGCGCATGCGCTACGCGGCGCAACTGGCCAAGGCCAGCGGCCTGCCGCTGTTGACCAGCGGTGGGCTGCACTACGGTACGCCGCCGAGCGAGGCGCGATTGATGGCCGATTCGTTGCAGCGCGATTTCGACGTGCCGGTACGCTGGCTCGAAGAGCAGAGCCGTACCACTTGGGAGAACGCCCAGATGAGCGCCGCGCTGCTGTTGCCGCAGGGCGTGAAGCGTGTGGTGGTGGTCACCCAGGCCTGGCACATGCCGCGTGCGGTGTGGAGTTTCGAACAGGCGGGGTTCGACGTGGTGGCGGCGCCGGTTGGCTATCTGGGGCATGCCTATGCACGCCCGTTCGGCGGCTGGATGCCCGAGAGCCGCGCCATGTGGCAGAGCGGCCAACTGCTCAACGAAGCAGTCGGCCTGCTGGGTTATCGCCTGTTCTACTAGACCGTCTTGGCAATGCGGCTGGCCAGCAGCGCCCAGCCGAACAGGCCCAGGCACAGGAGGGTCAGCGGCCAGGAGCGCCAGTGCAGGTAGGGCGTGAGCTTCTGCATCGGCACCACTTCACCGTAGAGGATGCCGCGTTCGAACTGCGGAATCTGCGCGGTGATCTTGCCGAACGGGTCGATCAGGCCGGTGACACCGTTGTTGGTGGCGCGGATCATCCAGCGCCCGGCTTCCAGGGCGCGCATCTGCGCCATCTGCAGGTGCTGGATGGGGCCGATCGACTTGCCGAACCAGGTGTCGTTGCTGATGGTCAGCAGGATGTCGCTCTTGGCGGCAAGGCTGGCGGCCAGTTCCGGGTAGACCACTTCGTAGCAGATCATCGGCGCCAGGTGGTAACCCTTGGCCTGCAGCATGGCCTGGTCTTCGGGGCCGCGGGCGAAGTCCGACATCGGCAGGTCGAAGAAGGCGATCAGGCCACGCAGCATGTCCTGCAGGGGCACGTACTCGCCAAAGGGCACCAGCTTCTGCTTGAGGTAGGTGCCGTCACCCTCGCCGACCACGGTGATGCCGTTGTAGTAGCGCCGCTGCTGGTGCACCACCTCACGTACCGGCACACCCGTGATCAGCGCCGAATGCCGGTCAGTGGCGAAGCTGCCCATCATGTCCAGGTAGCCCTGGGCCTGCTCCTTGAGCACCGGCACTGCGGTTTCGGGCCACACGATCAGGTCCACGGGCCGGGAACTGAAGCTCATGTCGCGGTACAGCGCCAGTTGCCGGTTGAGCTGCTCGGGGTCCCACTTCAGTTCCTGCTCGATGTTGCCCTGGATTGCCGCGACCTTCAGCGGCTCGCCCGAAGGCACGGTCCAGGCATGGCCCTTGAGCGCCAGGCCGATGATCCACGGGGCGAACAGCAGCAGCGCGCCGATGGCCATGAAGCCCTTGCGCTCGCGCAGGCGATGCAGGTTGCACAGCAGGGCGGCGGTCAGGGCCAGGGTGAAGGACACCAGCCACATGCCGCCCAGCGGGGCCAGGCCCGCCAGCGGACCGTCCAGCTGACTGTAGCCGGCATAGAGCCACGGGAAACCGGTGAGAAACCAGCCGCGGAACGCCTCCTGGCCCACCCACAGGGCGGCAAAGCACAGGGCGTCGGCCAGCGGTGCTTCAGGGCGGCGCAGCCAGCGCGCCCACAGCCAGGCCGGCAGGGCGAAAAACCACGCGATGGCGGCGAAGAACAGCAGCATCAGGCCGCCGGCCAGCAGCGCCGAGGCGCCGCCGTAGTCGTGGATACTGACGTAGATCCACCAGGTGCCGGCACCGAACAGGCCGAAGCCGTAGCACCAGCCGCGCCACAGCGCCTGGCGCGGGCTCAGCTCGCGCAGGCCGAGGTAGAACAGCGCCAGCGACAGCAGCGACAGCGACCAGATATCGAACGGGGCCAGGCTCAGCGGGGTGAGGGCGCCGGCCGCCACGGCCAGCAGGTTACCGGGCCAGCCGGGGCGGGTGATCCAGCGCATGGTTGTCCTTAACGGGTGATGGGGGTCAGGCGCAGCAGGTGAATCCGGCGGCTGTCGGCATTGAGGATGCGAAAGCGGTACGGGCCGATCTCGGTGGTTTCGTTGCGCTTGGGCAGGTGGCCGAAGGCGCTCATGACCAGGCCGCCGACGGTGTCGAACTCGTCGTCGGAGAACTCGCTGTCGAAGAACGCATTGAAGTTCTCGATCGGCGTCAGGGCCTTGATCAGGAAGTCACCGCTGGGCAGCGGCTTGATGTAGCTGTCTTCCTCGACGTCATGCTCGTCCTCGATGTCGCCGACGATCTGCTCCAGCACGTCCTCGATGGTCACCAGGCCCGCCACGCCGCCGTATTCGTCGATGACGATGGCCATGTGGTTGTGGTTGGCGCGAAACTCGCGCAGCAGCACGTTCAGGCGCTTGGACTCGGGCACGAAGGTGGCCGGGCGCAGCAGGTCCTTGATGTTGAAGCTGTCGCCGTTCTCCTTGAGGATCAATGGCAACAGGTCCTTGGCCAGCAATACGCCAAGCACGTCGTCGTGGCTCTCGCCGACCACCGGGTAGCGCGAATGCGCGGCGTCGATCACTGCCGGCAGGAACTCGCGCGGGGTCTGCGACGCCTTGATGCTGATCATCTGCGAGCGCGGCACCATGATGTCGCGCACCTGCAGGTCGGCGACCTGGATCGCACCTTCGACGATGGTCAGGGCCTCGCTGTCGAGCAGCTTGTTCTGGTGCGCTTCGCGCAGCAGCTCGAGGAGCTCCTGGCGGTTTTTCGGCTCATGGGCAAAAGCCTGGGTCAGTTTGCCCAGCCAGGACTTTTGCCCGTTGCTCGATCGATCTTCGCTCATGGCGGTTACTCGTGATCCTTGCAGATATCAGTGTGGGGTGCGTCGTGTTCGTCGTCGGCGTACGGGTCGGGGTGACCCAGTTCGGCAAGCAACGTTCGTTCCAGTGCTTCCATTTCCTCGGCCTCATCGTCGTCGATGTGGTCGTAGCCCAGCAGGTGCAGGCAACCGTGGATGACCAGGTGGGCCCAGTGGGCTTCGAGGGCCTTGCCCTGTTCGGCGGCCTCGCGCTCCACCACCGCCACGCAGATCACCAGGTCGCCCAGCAGCGGGATGTCGAGCAGGTCGTCGGGCACATCGGCCGGGAAGGACAGCACGTTGGTGGCGTAGTCCTTGTGCCGCCAGGTGTGGTTCAGCTCGCGACCTTCGGCTTCGTCGACCAGGCGGATGGTCAGTTCCGAATCGGCACTGCGCTGGCGCAGGGCCAGGGCGCACCATTGGCGGAACTGTTCTTCACTCGGGGCGCTTGCCTGGGTGGCCAGTTGCAGATCGAGCTCAAGCATCGTGCGGTTTGCCTTCGGTCGGGCCCGCCTGTGCATTCTCGAAGCGCTCGTAGGCTTCGACGATGCGCTGGACCAACGGGTGGCGCACGACGTCCTTGGGCTGGAAATGGGTGAAGCTGATGCCCGGCACGTCCTTGAGCACGCTGATGACGTGGGCCAGGCCCGACTTGGTGCCGCGCGGCAGGTCGACCTGGGTGATGTCACCGGTGATCACGGCAGTGGAACCGAAGCCGATACGGGTGAGGAACATCTTCATCTGCTCGACGGTGGTGTTCTGGCTCTCGTCGAGGATGATGAAACTGTTGTTCAGGGTGCGGCCGCGCATGTAGGCCAGCGGGGCGATCTCGATCACCTGGCGTTCGATCAGTTTGGCCACGTGTTCGAAGCCGAGCATTTCGTACAGGGCGTCGTACAGCGGGCGCAGGTACGGGTCGATCTTCTGGGCCAGGTCGCCGGGCAGGAAGCCGAGCTTCTCGCCGGCCTCGACTGCCGGGCGTACCAGCAGGATGCGACGCACCTGTTCACGCTCCAGCGCGTCGACCGCGCAGGCCACGGCCAGGTAGGTCTTGCCGGTACCGGCAGGGCCGATACCGAAGTTGATGTCGTTGCCGAGGATTTCCTTCACGTAGCGCTGCTGGTTGAGCCCGCGCGGGCGAATCATGCCCTTGCGCGTGCGCAGCGAAACGCTGACTTCGTTGACTGCCGGGTTCTCCAGCGCTTCAACGGCCGATTCCTGCAGGAACAGGTGGACCATTTCCGGGGACAGCTCGGTGGCCTTGGTCTCGCGGTAGAGGCGGCGCAGCAGCTGCTCGGCAGAGGAGGTCAGTTTGGGTTCGCCGATCAGTTCGAACTGATTGCCGCGGTTGCGGATCTCGATGGCCAGGCGCTGTTCGATCAGGCGCAGGTGCTCGTCGAACTGCCCGCACAGGTTGGCGAAGCGATGAGCCTCGAAGGGCTCGAGGATGAAGCGATGAGGTTCTATGGGTGCGTTCAAGGTCGTTTTTAGCCGCCCTACGGCAATTTGGATGAATTCAAGGATAACCCCACCCGCGCTACGGTGAAAGCGCTGAAACGATCAAGGGTCGCCGGGCCGCTCGTCGGGCCCGGCGCAGGCCCTTATTGCACCAGCGAACCGAACAGCGAATGTGGCCGTGCATCGTCGATATGGATGTCGACGAACTGGCCGATCAGCGTGGGATTGTCGCAGCGGAAGTTGACGATACGGTTATTCTCCGTGCGCCCCTGCAACTGCCCCGGGTCGCGTCGCGAATAGTCGGTTACCAGGATGCGCTGCAGGGTGCCGACCATCTGTCGGCTGATCTCGAAGCCCTGGTGGTCCAGGCGGTGCTGCAGTGCAGCCAGGCGTTCCTTCTTCAGCGCCTCGGGGGTGTCGTCCGGCAGGTCGGAGGCCGGGGTGCCCGGACGCGGGCTGTAGATGAACGAGTAGGAGAAGTCGAAGCCGACCTCGGCCACCAGCTTCATGGTGTTCTCGAAGTCTTTCTCGGTTTCGCCGGGGAAGCCGATGATGAAGTCGGAACTGATGCAGATGCCCGGTACCGCCGCCTTGAGCTTGCGCAGCTTGGACTTGTACTCCAGCACCGTGTGCCCGCGCTTCATCGCCGCCAGCACGCGGTCCGAGCCCGACTGCACCGGCAGGTGCAGGTGCTTGACCAGCTCCGGCACCTCGGCGTGCGCCTGGATCAGGCTGTCGGAGAACTCCAGCGGGTGCGAGGTGGTGTAGCGGATGCGGTCGATGCCGTCGACGGCCGCCACCACCCGGATCAGCTCGGCGAGATCGGCCACGCGACCGTCGTGGGTCTGGCCCCGGTAGCCGTTGACGTTCTGGCCCAGCAGGGTGACTTCACGCACGCCGTTCTCGGCCAGGTGGATGATCTCGGCCAGCACGTCGTCGAACGGGCGGCTGACCTCTTCGCCGCGGGTATAGGGCACCACGCAGAAGGTGCAGTACTTGCTGCAGCCTTCCATCACCGACACGTAGGCAGTGGGGCCGTCGATACGCGGTTCGGGCAGGTGGTCGAACTTCTCGATCTCGGGGAACGACACGTCGACTTGCGGCAGGCGCGTGGTGCGCGCCGCGTCGATCATCTCGGGCAGGCGGTGCAGGGTCTGCGGGCCGAACACCACGTCGACATAGGGCGCGCGCTTGCGGATCGAATCACCTTCCTGGCTGGCCACGCAACCGCCCACGGCGATCACCATGTCGGGCTTGGCGTCCTTGAGCTCGCGCCAGCGGCCGAGCTGGGAGTAGACGCGGTCCTGGGCCCGTTCGCGGATCGAGCAGGTGTTGAGCAGGATGACGTCGGCGTCTTCGGCCCGCTCGGTCACCTCCAGCGCTTGATGTTCACCCAGCAGGTCGACCATGCGCGAGCTGTCATACTCGTTCATCTGGCAGCCATGGGTTTCGATATAGAGCTTCTTGGCCATGCGTGATCATCAGGTGATTCAAAGAACCGCGCATTATAGGGCGCGTGGTCGAGGGTTCCTAGCGCTGTCGTTCGGGCGGCTATGTTATAGTTTGCGGCTTATTTCCCCCTGTGACTGTTCCAGCCCCCAATGACCAAACGCGAAGCTCCCATCTACAAAGTCATCTTTCTCAACCAGGGCCAGGTGTTCGAGATGTACGCCAAACAGATCTACCAGAGTGACCTGTGGGGTTTTCTGGAGATCGAGGAATTCGTGTTCGGCGAGCGCACTCAGGTCGTGGTCGACCCGAGCGAGGAGAAGCTCAAGGCTCAGTTCGAGGGTGTGGTGCGCAGCTTCGTGCCCATGCATTCGATCGTGCGCATCGACGAGGTCGAGCGCCTGGGCACGCCGAAGGTCAGTGAAGCCCGTGGCGTCAGCAACGTGATGCCGTTCCCGATGCCGATGCCCGAGAAGTAACGGCTGCGTTACGGAAGGGGTGCGAAGGGCGTGCGACCGTCGACGGTCTGCAGCTCCAGCAGGTACTTGCGAAAGATCTGGCCGAGTACCTGGGTGGCCATCTCCAGTTCGTCGCGCTGCATTTTTGCCGACACTTCGTCGGCCATGTCCAGCGCGTCTTCGGCGCCGTTCACCGCGGCCATCTTCAGCACGATATAGGCCTGCACGTTGTTGGCGGCGACGCCTTCGCCGCGAAAGAACATGCTGCCCAGGCGATATTGCGCTTCGGCGTGGCCTTGCAGCGAGGCCTGCTCGAAATAGTTGAGTGCCTTGTTCAGGTCTTGCGGGGCGTTCTTGCCGTCGTAATAGAACTCGCCCAGCTCGTACTGCGCCTGTGCGTCGCCGGACTGCGCGGCCTGCTGGCAGCTGGCCAGGGCCTGTTGCAGTTCTTCGGCAGGCGTATTGAGGGTGCAGCGGCCTGCTGCCGGGATCAGCAACGAGTTACCGCCTGCGGTGGCCAGCAGGGGCTGAAGTAGCAACAGGCAGCCCAGTGCGAGGGCGCGGCCGGCGCGGTTCATGGTGATCGACTTACCTCTGCAAAGCTGCGGCCAATGTGTCTGGTGGCACATTATGGGATAAGCAGCGCCCACCTTACAAAGTCTTTACTCGATTTTCTGCCGAGGGAGGAAGGCGGGGAGGCTTGCGGTGGCTGTTCTGGCGTCTTTGCCGGCCAGGCCGCCCCCTGCAGATTGCATGAGATTGCATGCAACCTGCAGGGGCCGGCCTGGCCGGCGAAGCGGTTTCACAGCTTGGCGAAGGCCCGCTCGGCAGCATCCAGGGTGATCTTCAGCTCGGTCTCGCCGTGGGCGATGGAGGTGAAGCCGGCTTCGAATGCGCTCGGCGCCAGGTACACGCCGCCTTCGAGCATCAGGTGGAAGAAGCGCTTGAAGCGCTCGGCGTCGCTGGCCATCACGTCGTCGAAGGTGACGATGTCGTCGGCGCCGCTGAAGTACAGGCCGAACATGCCACCGGCCTGGGTGGTGACGAACGGCACGCTGGCTGCATCGGCGCGCTGCTGCAGGCCATCGAGCAGGCGGCTGGTGAAGGCGCTCAGCTCGTCATGGAAGCCCGGACGGCTGATCAGCTTGAGGGTGGTCAGGCCCGCGGCCATGGCCAGCGGGTTGCCCGACAGGGTGCCGGCCTGGTACACCGGGCCCAGCGGCGCGATCTGTTCCATGATGTGGCGCTTGCCGCCGAAGCAGCCCACCGGCATGCCGCCACCGACGATCTTGCCGAAGGTCGACAGGTCCGGGGTTACCCCGTAGTGCGCCTGGGCGCCGCCCAGGGCCACGCGGAAACCGGTCATCACTTCGTCGAAGATCAGCACCACGCCGTGCTGGTCGCACAGGCTGCGCAGGCCTTCGAGGAAGCCCGGCGCCGGTGGCACGCAGTTCATGTTGCCGGCCACCGGCTCGACGATGATGCACGCCACGTCCTGGCCGACTTCACCGAGCATCTTCGCTACCGCGTCGATATCGTTGAACGGCAGGGTCAGGGTGTGCTTGGCGAACGCCGCCGGCACGCCGGCCGAGCTTGGAACGCCCTGGGTCAGCAGGCCAGAGCCGGCCTTGACCAGCAGGCTGTCGGAGTGGCCGTGGTAGCAGCCTTCGAACTTGATGATGCTGTCGCGACCGGTGAAGCCACGGGCCAGGCGGATCGCGCTCATGGTCGCTTCGGTGCCGGAGCTGACCATGCGCACCATTTCCATCGATGGCACGATCGAGCAGACCAGGTCGGCCATCTCGGTTTCCATCGCGGTCGGGGCGCCATAGGACAGGCCGTGGGCCAGTTGCTTGCGCACCGACTCCAGCACGTCCGGGTGGCTGTGGCCGAGGATCATCGGGCCCCACGAGCCGACGTAGTCGACATAGCGCTTGTCGTCTTCGTCAGTGACATAGGCGCCTTCGGCGTGCTTGAAGAACAGCGGCGTGCCGCCCACGCTCTTGAACGCACGCACGGGCGAGTTCACGCCACCGGGGATGTGCTTCTGGGCATTGGCAAACAGGGTTTCGGAACGAGACATGTCGGGCTCTCTCAGGCAGATGCGAACAGGGCGTTGAAGGCGCGGGCGCGGCGAGTGACCTCGGCCGTGCTGTCGGCGCCGAACAGGCCGTGAATCACCGCCAGCAGGTCGGCGCCATGGGCGACCAGCGGTGCGGCGTTGTCCAGGGTGATGCCGCCGATCACGGCAATCGGCAATTTGATGCGGCCACGGGCGTCCTCCAGCAGCTGCACGTTGCAGGCCGGGGCGCCGGGTTTGGTGACCGAGTTGAAGAAGCGGCCGAAGGCGACATAGTCGGCGCCTTCGCGGGCCGCCTGCTCGGCCAGGTCGAGCTGGGCGTGACAGGTGGCGCCGATGATCGCGCTGCGTCCCAGCAGGGTGCGCGCCGGGGTCAGCGGGCCGTCGGTCTGGCCCAGGTGCACGCCGACGTCCAGGCGCGCGGCCAGCTCGGCATCGTCATTGATGATCAGGCGGGTGTTGTAGCGCTCGCACAGGGCCTTGAGCGCTTCGGCCTCGCCCAGGCGACGTGCGTGGTCCTGGCTCTTGTCGCGGTATTGCAGCAGGGTCACGCCACCTTCGAGGGCCGCTTCGACGTAGGCAAGAAAGCGGCCAGCCAACAGTTGGCTGTCGGTGATGGCATACAAACCACGTAACTTCATCGTGCAGGCCTCGGGGCGGTCGGTCAGGAACAGAAATCCAGGGGCAGGCGGCGTGGCACGTACTGGCCCTGGCCGAGTTTTTCGGCGTCACGCAGGGTGCGCCAGGTGTAGTCCAGCGCCGAGCGTACCGCGCTGTGCAACTGCTCGCCCAGGGCCAGGCGTCCGGCCAGGGCGCTGGCCAGGGTGCAGCCCGAGCCATGGTAGTCGCCCGGCAGGCGCTGGCAGGTCCAGGTGTGGTGCTCGCCGTCGCGGCTGTACAGGCGGTTGTGAATTTCGTGTTCGTCGCCGTGGCCGCCGGTGATCAGCAGGTGCTTGACGAATGGCAGCAGTTTTTCGGCGCATTCATCGGCACTGCCTTCGGGCAGTTCGGCCAGGATGCGGGCCTCGGGCAGGTTGGGCGTGGCAATGGTGGCCAGCGGCAGCAGGCGTTCGCGCATGGCGTAGCCGACCTCGTCCTTGCCCAGGCGACCACCGCCACCGGCGCGCAGCACCGGGTCGCACACCAGCGGCAGGTGCGGGTGGGCGCTGAGCAGTTCGACGATGGTGTCGACCATGGCCAGCGAGCCAAGCATGCCAAGCTTCACCGCCGCGACGGTCGAGTCGGTCAGCACGGCATTGGCCTGGGCCAGCACCCACTCGCGCTCGAGCACGCGGAAGTCACTGACATTGACGGTATTCTGCACGGTCAGGGCGGTGACGGCCGGGGCGGCGTGACAACCTTGAGCGATCAGGGCTTCGATATCTGCCTGCAAGCCGGCGCCGCCACTGGGGTCGTGGCCGGAGAGACAGAGGACAACGGGGCGGGAGCTGTAGGTATTCATGGTGCGCGAGCTTACCACCAAACGCTTTTGGCGGGTCTTCCAGGCAGGCGGTGTTTTTGATCGACAGGTCAGATTGCTTCTCTGGTATAGGCTGAAAGCCGCGAGATAGAGCCTCTGAATTGAATTGAAACAACACCGCTGGAAGCGCCGGGAACCTATGCTAGAGTGCTCGCCAATCGATAACAGGTACTGTCGGATTTCGTCGCCTCAAACGGACAGGAGGCCAACGCGACGCGACTGCACATGCCACGCCGGGGCTGTATGCGTAATTTGCTGACTTTCTTGCTGTGCTGTTTGCCACTGTTGGCCAGCGCTGCCGATTTCGACGACACCACCCGGCAGTTGCCGCTGGGCCGCCTGATGCAGGTGTATGAAGACCCCGATGGCAGCGCCAGCATCGCCCAGGTGAGCTCGCCGGACTTCGCCAGCCGGTTCGAGCCGCACCAGGCCGACGTGCTCAACGCCGGCTATTCGACCTCGGTCTTCTGGATCAGGCTCGACCTGCGCTACACCGCCACGGCCCAGGCGGCGCCACGTCACTGGCTGCTGGAGCTGGCCTACCCGCCACTCGATTACCTGGAACTCTACCTGCCCGATGCCGCCGGGCACTACTACCTGGCGCAGCGCACCGGGGATGCCTTGCCCTACGCCAGCCGCCAGATCCGCCAGAACAACTACCTGTTCAATCTGCCGTTCGCCCCCGGCCAGGCGACCACTTTGTACCTGCGCCTGCACAGCGAGGGTTCGGTACAGGCGCCGCTGACGTTGTGGTCGAGCGATGCGTACCTGGAGGCGCAGCCCACGCGGCTGTATGTGCTGGGGCTGATCTACGGCGTGCTGCTGGGGATGCTGGTGTACAACCTGTTCATCTTCATCAGTGTGCGCGACAGGAGCTACCTCTACTACATCCTCTACATCGCCTCGTTCGGCCTGTACCAGGTCTCGGTCAATGGCGCCGGGGTGGCGTACTTCTGGCCGGACCACCCGTGGTGGGCCAACGCCGCCACCCCGTTGTTCATCGGCGCCGCGGGCCTGTTCGGTTGCCAGTTCGCGCGCAGTTTCCTGCAGATGGCCAGCCACAGCCGCGCCTTCGACCGCTTCCTTCAGGGGCTGATGGCCTGTTCGGTGCTGGTGATGGTGATGTCGCTGGCGCAGGACTACGGGATCGCCCTGCGCCTGGCTACCGCGCTGGCGCTGCTGTTCACGGTGAGCATCTTCGCCGCCGGGCTGTTTGCCTGGTGGCGCGGCATGCGCGTGGCACGCTACTTCATCATCGCCTGGTCGGCCTTTTTGCTCGGCGGGCTGGTCAACACCCTGATGGTGCTGGGCTACCTGCCCAATGTGTTCCTGACCATGTATGCCAGCCAGATCGGTTCGGCGCTGGAGGTGGGGCTGCTGTCGCTGGCCCTGGCCGACCGCATCAACAGCATGCGCGAAGAACAGGCGCGCACGCTGCGTGAGGCCGGGCTGACCCTGGAGCAGGCCAACCTGCAGCTGGCGCGCAGCAATCGCCTCAAGGACGAGTTCCTGGCCACCGTCACCCATGAGCTGCGCACCCCCATGAACGGTGTGATCGGCTCGCTGGAACTGATGCAGATGGCCACCAGCGAGCAGGAGCGTACCCCCTACCAGCACACCGCCAACGCTGCCGCGCAGAACATGATGCGCATGGTCGACGACATCCTGATTCTCACCGAGCTCAAGGCCGGTCGCCTGCAGGTGCAGACCGAGCTGTTCAGCGTGCATGGATTGCTTCACGAACTGCGCGTGCGCTTTCTGCCCAAGGCCCAGGAAAAGGGCCTGTTCTTCAACCTGGACCCGGGCATGGATCTGCCGGACGTGATCCACGGCGACCGGCGCAAGCTGGCCATGTGCCTGAGCTACCTGCTCGACAACGGGCTCAAGTTCACCCATCGCGGCGGCGTGCTGCTCAAGGTGCGGGCCACGCCCATGGGCGTCGATCAGGCGAGCCTGACCTTCAGTGTGCGCGACAGCGGTATCGGCTTTCACTGCCTGGACGAGGCAGCGCCCTACCAGCGTTTCTTCCAGGTCGATGGGTCGATGACCCGCGAGTACGGCGGCCTGGGCATTGGCCTGTCTATCTGTCGCAAGTTGGCGCTGTTGATCGACGCACAGCTGAGCCATCAGTCGAGCCCGGGCGAGGGCAGTTGCTTCGAACTGACCCTGACGGCCCGGGTGCCCAGCGGGTTTTCCGGGGCGCCCAGATCGGGGCAAATCGCGGCTGATTAGGCGTTTTTGTCACTTTGAGCCGGGGGCGGGGCGTGATTCACTGGGGTCACGTCCGGATCTGCCAGGAGCCCCCGATGAACCTGCACCAGTACGCCGAAACCCACGAAGTCACCAACCAGCCGCCCAGCCTCGACGGCGCCAATCTGTATCGCCTCGACCTGCCGCTGCAGCAATGGTCGCGCCATTACGGCGCGGGCTGGGCCGAGTCGCGCATCGATGCCTACGGCGCGCTGGCCGGTGGGCCGCTGATGGCCGCAGGCTTTCTGGCCAACCAGAACAAGCCGCAGTTCAGCAGCCATGACCGTTATGGGCATCGGATCGATCTGGTGGAGTTTCACCCGGCCTACCATGAGCTGATGCGGACTGCCATCGAGCATGGCCTGCCCTCGCTGCCCTGGGCCGAGCCGCGTGCCGGCGCGCATGTGGCCCGTGCCTCGATGACCTACCTGCACAGCCAGGCCGAAGCCGGTAGCGGCTGCCCGCTGACCATGACCTTTGCCGCGGTGCCAGCGCTCAGGCTGCAACCGGACCTGGCCGAGTACTGGGTACCCAAGGTGCTGGCCACCGCCTACGACCCGCGCAATGTCGGCGACCGGCACAAGGTGGGGGTTACGCTGGGCATGGCCATGACCGAGAAGCAGGGCGGTACCGACGTGCGTGCCAATACCACCCGGGCCTACCCGGTGGGCGCGCCGGGGCCGGGCCAGGCCTACGAGCTGGTGGGCCACAAGTGGTTCTGTTCGGCACCGATGTGCGACGCGTTCCTGACCCTGGCGCAGACCGACAAGGGCTTGAGCTGCTTTTTGCTGCCGCGCCATCGCCCGGATGACACGCGCAACCAGTTCTATATCCAGCGCCTGAAGAACAAGCTGGGCAACTGTTCGAACGCGTCCAGCGAGGTGGAGTTTCGCGGCGCACTGGCCTGGATGATCGGCGAGGAAGGCCGTGGCGTGCCGACCATCATCGAGATGGTGGCCATGACCCGTTTCGACTGCATGGTCGGCTCCAGCGCGCTGATGCGCCAGGCCCTGACCCAGGCCGCGCACCACTGCGCCCACCGCACGGTCGGGGGCCGGGTGCTGGCCGAGCAGTCATTGATGCAGAATGTGCTCGCCGACCTGGCCCTGGAAAGCGAGGCGGCGCTGGCCCTGAGCCTGCGCATGGGGCATGCGCTGGACCAGCCCGACGACCCGCACCAGGCGCGCTTTGCGCGGCTGATGACGGCGGTGGGCAAGTACTGGATCTGCAAGCGCGCGCCGGCCATGATCAACGAGGCCGCCGAATGCATGGGCGGCGCCGGTTATGTGGAAGAGAGCATCCTGCCCCGGCTGTACCGCGAGGCCCCGGTCAACTCGACCTGGGAAGGCTCGGGCAACGTGCAGTGCCTGGACGTGTTGCGTGCCCTGTCCAAGGAGCCCGGTGTACTGGACACGCTGTTCGCGGAGCTGGGCGATGGCCATGGCGACCCGCGTCTGGCCGCACACATCGGCAACCTCAAGGCGGCCTTCGCCGATACCGGCGACATCCAGTACCGCGCCCGCCAGCTCACCGAGGACATCGCCCTGGCGGTGCAGGCCAAGCTGTTGCTGGAGGCCGGCAATGCGGCGGTCAGTGACGCCTTCATCGGCAGCCGGCTGTCCGGCAGCGGCCGGGTCTACGGCACGTTGCCGCGCGGGGCGGACGTGGCGGCGCTGGTGCAGCGGGCCACACCGAACTGGCCGCTCTAACGTGCGTGCCTTTGCCGGCGGATATAGGCAAGATGGGCCCATGCATGTCAGACAGACAGGAAGTACATTGTGAGCCGTACCGATGAAACCTTCGTTGTCGTGGAAACCGCCGAGCAAGCCGTCGACCAGTTGGCCGCCTTGCACGAATCCGCCACCGCCGCACTGAGCCAGGCGCTCAAGCGCTACCTCAAGGACCGCACCGAGCCCAATGCGGCCGAGCGCGCGCAGTTTCGTTACCCCGAACTGCGCCTGACCTACCAGTATCAGGGTGACGTACCGGTGATCACCCGGGCCTACGCCAAGGTTCAGTTGCCGGGCACCTACAGCATCACCGTGACCCAGCCGGCCGCGTTTCGCGGCTACCTGCTGGAGCAGCTCGGGCCCTTGATGCGCGACTTTACCGTGACGGTCGAAGTGGGCCTGAGCGAGCAGAACATTCCCTACCCCTATGTGGTCGAGCAGGGCGATGAACTGGCCGGCACCGGCATCACCGCTGCGGCGCTGGCGCGGGTGTTCCCCAGCACCGACCTGTCGGCGGCCACCGACGGCATCGCCGACGGGCTGTACGACTGGGCCAACGTCGACCCGCTGCCGCTGGCGCTGTTCGACGCGGCGCGGGTCGATTTCTCGTTGCGCCGACTGGTGCATTACACCGGCAGCGACTGGCGGCATGTGCAGCCATGGATCCTGCTCACCAACTACCACCGCTATGTCGACCAGTTCATCACCCACGGCCTGGAGCAACTGCGCCAAGACCCGCGCTTCGTGCGCATGGTGCTGCCGGGCAACGTGGTGATCGAAAAGGCCATGGACAATGGCGAGGCCCAGGCGCTGGTGGCCGGGGTGGTGTGGCACCGCTACCAGATGCCGGCGTATCACCTGATTGCTGCCGACGGCCATGGCATCACCCTGGTCAATATCGGCGTGGGCCCGTCCAACGCCAAGAACATCACCGACCATCTGGCGGTGCTGCGCCCGCACTGCTGGCTGATGATCGGCCACTGCGGCGGCCTGCGCCAATCCCAGACCATCGGCGACTACGTGCTGGCCCACGCCTACATGCGCCGCGACGGCATCCTTGACCGTGTGCTGCCGCCCAATATTCCGATCCCGGCCCTGGCCGAGGTGCAGCTGGCGTTGCAGGAAGCGGCGGCGCAGGTGACCGGCGAACGTGGCGACGAACTGAAAAAGCGCCTGCGCACCGGCACCGTGCTGACCTACGACGACCGCAACTGGGAGCTGCGCTGGGCCCAGGAGCGCCCGTTGATCAACCTGTCGCGGGCTGTGGCAGTGGACATGGAAAGCGGCACCATCGCCGCCCAGGGCTACCGCCTGCGCGTGCCCTACGGCACCTTGCTGTGCGTGTCCGACAAGCCGCTGCACAGCGAGATCAAGCTGCCGGGGGCGGCCAACGCCTTCTACAACCGGGCGGTCAGCCAGCACCTGAAGATAGGTATTGCGGCGCTCGACCTGCTGCGCACCGAACTGAACTCGCTGCACTCGCGTAAACTGCGCAGTTTCGACGAGCCGCCGTTCCGCTGAGGCCCCATGCCGTTACCCCCCCGTTCCAAGCCGCGGCCCGCCGCGGCCAAACCCGCCGGCCCGCGTCGCCAGGCCAAGGCGCCGCCGGCCGCGCCGCGCCTGCTCCTGTTCAACAAGCCCTTCGACGTGCTGACCCAGTTCAGCGACGGCGAGGGCCGCGCCACCCTCAAGGACTTCATCGATGTACCGGGCGTATACCCGGCCGGGCGTCTGGATCGCGACAGCGAAGGGTTGTTGCTGCTGACCAATGACGGCCAGTTGCAGGCGCGCATTGCCGACCCCAGGCACAAGTTGCCCAAGACGTACTGGGTACAGGTGGAGGGCGAGCCGACCGAGGAGCAGCTGCAGCGCTTGCGCGAGGGTGTGCAACTGAATGACGGCATGACCTTGCCGGCCCAGGCGCGTCATCTGGAAGAGCCGCAACTGTGGCCGCGCAACCCGCCGGTACGCTTTCGCAAGAGCGTGCCGACCGCCTGGCTGGAGTTGGTGATCAAGGAAGGGCGCAACCGGCAGGTGCGACGCATGACCGCGGCGGTAGGCTTGCCGACCCTGCGCCTGGTGCGCGTGCGGATCGGCGACTGGAGCCTGGATGGGCTGGACCAGGGCTGCTGGCGCGAGGTGCCGGCGCGGCGCTAGACGCCTTCGATGAAGCCGATGACCACGCTCTTGATGACGAAGGCGAGAATGCCCAGGCCCAGCACGAAAAACAGGATGAAGGTGCCGAACTTGCCAGCCTTGGATTTTTTCGCCAGGTCCCAGACGATGAAGCCCATGAAACCAATCAGGATGGTGACCAGGATGGTCATCATCCATTCTTCGAACAACGCAGGATCCATCGATCTTCTCCGCCAGGTTGAAGCGCGCGATTATACGCCCGGCCCGCAGCGCTGACTAACGCAGGTGCGTAAGGGGCAGCTCGGTGCTGGCCAGCACCTGGTTGAGCACGAAGCTCGAACGCACGCTGGTGACGCCTTCGATGCGGGTCAGGTGGCCGAGCAGCAGCTTCTGGTAGTGGTCCATGTCTGGCACCACTACCTTGAGCTGGTAGTCGGCATCCATGCCGGTGACTAGGCTGCACTCGAGCACCTGGGGCAGGCTGCGGATGGCGGCCTCGAAGGTTTCGAAGCGCTCGGGGGTGTGTCGGTCCATGCCGATCAGCACGTAGGCGGTGAGGCTCAGGCCCAGCTTCTTGCGGTCGAGCAGGGCGACCTGGCGCGAGATGTAGCCATCGTCCTCCAGTTGCTTTACCCGCCGCGAGCAGGGCGAGGGCGACAGGCCGATCCGTTCGGCCAGTTCCTGGTTGGAGATGCGCGCATCGCGCTGCAGTTCGGCAAGAATGCTCAGGTCGTATCGGTCGAGCTTGCTCATGAATGAAGCCTTTTCTGTTTCGATTGCTGCGGATTATCAATCCTTAGTTAAAAATTGCGCAAGTAATGTTTTGTTGAGCAATTTTCGCAATCCTCTGTCGCAGCGCTTGCCTATGATGGTCAACAGAATCACTGCCCGGACACATGTCCACAGCGGCGGCCCCAATCAGGGGCGCTGCGGCCAGCAACCCCACCGGGTTGTGCTCGGCCCCCGGGCTGCACACTGTTCACAAGACAGCGTGAGGTGAGCCGGCGTCACAAGCGCCGAGCACGGACGAAAATCTCGAAGGGTGGCCTCAGGGTCACCCTTTTTTAATGTCCGCAATTTCATCTGGCGCCTGCTGGCGCGTGGCAGGCGGCCTGATAGAGTAGGCCATGAATGCCAGCGGGAGAGAAACAGCATGAAGTCGCGCATCTGGCAGTTGGCAGGTGTTGGTCTGCTTTGCCTGAGCCTGGGCGTACAGGCCCAAGACGAGCGTCGCGGACCACAGCAGGACCCCAATGGCGGCGAGCGCCCGCCTGCGTCCTCGCCGCTCAACGCGCGCCCGGACGAGGTCCGCCAGACCCAGCCGCCACGCCAGGGGTACTATCAGGACGTGCCGCGGCGCAATGACGCCAATCAGCACTGGCAGGCCGGCGGGCCGGGGCAGCGCCCTGGCGAAGGGCACGGCAATGGCTGGGGCCCCGGGCCTCAGTATCGGCCGGGGCACACCATAGACCGCTTCCCGGAACCGTACCGGCGCGTGCCGTATCGTGGCAGTGACTATTACTATTCCGGTGGCTACTGGTATCGCCCGCAGGGGCCGCATTACGTGGTGGTGGCGCCGCCTTACGGGGTACGGGTGAACTACCTGCCCGACTATGCGCGGCAGGTGTGGGTGGGCAGTGCGCTGTTCTTTCTGGCTGCAGGCACCTATTACCAGTACCTGGACGACAGCCGCGACTATGTGGTGGTAAGCCCGCCGGTGGCTGCGGCGCCGGCGCAACCGGGCAATGGCTATGACGTGATTGCCTACCCGGCCAACGGGCAGTCGCCACAGCAGGTCGATCAGGACCGCTACCAGTGTCACCGCTGGGCGGTGCAGCAGACCGGGTTCGACCCGGCATCGGCGACCTACGCGCCTGCGGCGCAGGTGACGGACACCTATCGACGGGCGCTGGGGGCGTGTTTGAGCGGGCGCGGTTACAGCGTCAACTGAAGCGCAACAGCTTCGCCGGCAAGGCCGGCTCCTACACGCACAGCGTGAATCCCGTAGGCGCCGGCCTTGCCGGCGAAGGGGCTGCTGTGTCACTCCACCGGGTCGGCATGCACCAGCACTTCGGCCTTGGGGTACTCCCGGCGGATCGCCGCCGCTGCCGCATCGCACAGCACGTGGGCCTCGGTCAGCGTCAAGGTGCCCGGCAGCTCCAGGTCCACCTGAACGAACCAGCGGTTGCCCGACACCCGGGTGCGCAGGTCATGCGCGCCCTGCACGCCAGGCACCGCGCACACCAGTGTCATCATCTGCTCGCTCACCTCGCCGGGCAGCTCCTTGTCCATCAGGATCGCCGAGCTTTCACGGGCGATCTGCAAGGCACTCCATAGAATGTACAGCGCGATGCCCAGGCCAAAGTACGCATCCACCTGTGGCCAGCCGAACCGCGCCAGCACCAGCGCGACCAGGATGCTGGCATTGAGCAGCAGGTCGGAGCGGTAGTGCAGCGAGTCGGCGCGCACGGCGGTCGAGCCGGTGAGGCGCACCACCCTGGCCTGCACCATCAGCAAGGCGACGGTCAGCCCCAGCGACAGCAGCATCACGACAATGCCCACCGTGGCATCACCCAGCGGCGTGGGATTTTTCAGGCGTTCGACCGCCTGTACGCCGATCAGTACCGCACTCACCCCGATGAACAGCGCCTGGGCCATGCCGGCCAGTGCCTCGGCCTTGCCGTGCCCATAGCGATGATCGTCATCGGCCGGGCGCAGGGCATAGCGCACCGCGAGCAGGTTGAGGAACGAGGCCACGCCGTCGAGCATCGAGTCGGTCAGGCCGGCCAGCAGGCTGACCGAGCCGCTGAGCCACCAGGCCACCGCCTTGCTCACGATCAGGATGCTGGCGACCCCGAGCGAGGCATTGGTCGCCAGGCGCAGCAGGCGGGCGTGTTCGGCGCTGGTGTTCATCGGTCGTCCTTGTGCGGGCGGTCAGGCGGCGGGCTTGAGGCCGTACATCGCCAGTTGTTCAACGCTGCCCTTGTGCTGGATCAGGCGCGGGTCGTTCAGCGGCAGGCGCTGGCCCAGCTCGCTCTCCAGGATGGCCTGCAGGCGCACCTTGTCGACCTTGCCATCGGCAGCGATGGCCTTGTTCAGCGTGTGCGGGTCGACCTGGGCGGTCTTGCCGCCGGGCAGGTAGATGGCACCGGTGGCAAAGTCGACGCCGAAGGCGATCAGCCCGGGGATCACGTAGAACAGGATACCGATGGCATCCAGTGCCACGATCACCGGGTCGACCTTGCCTTCGATCTGGCCGCGACGGTCGGGGAAGAACAGGGTGCCGCAAGCCGTCAGCTGGGTCAGCAGGGCAGCAACCACGGCACCGCCGATAAGGCGTGAAGGAATACGCATGTGAATCTCCGCAAAGTAGGCCGCACCGCTACCGGCGAAATGCCGGAGGGTGCAGCTAAGACCATGATAAGGCAGGCTCGGTTCGCCGTTATACTCGGCCGATTGTTCGAGGGCTACCATGAATTCATTACCGATCGATGCCGTGCTGCCGGCCTTGCGCACCGCCTTGCAGCAGCGCCACGAAGCCGTGCTCGAGGCACCGCCGGGCGCCGGCAAGACCACCCGCGTGCCACTGGCCCTGCTCGATGAGCCGTGGCTGGCCGGCCAGCGCATCCTGATGCTCGAACCGCGCCGGCTGGCTGCCCGCGCGGCAGCCGAGCGGCTGGCCAGCGAACTGGGCGAGGCGGTGGGCGAAACCGTCGGTTACCGCATTCGCCTGGACAGCAAGGTCGGCCCGCGCACCCGCATCGAAGTGGTCACCGAAGGCATCCTCACCCGGCGCCTGCAGGACGACCCGGCGCTGGACGGGGTGGGCCTGTTGATCTTCGACGAATTTCACGAGCGCAGCCTGGATGCCGACCTGGCCCTGGCCCTGAGCCTCAACGGCCGCGAGCTGCTGCGTGATGAGCCGCCGCTGAAGATCCTGCTGATGTCCGCCACGCTGGAAGGGCAGCGCCTGTCCGCGTTGCTCGACGACGCCCCGGTAATCAGCAGCGAGGGGCGCATGTACCCGGTGCAGATGCGCTGGGGGCGGCCGTTCCAGCCCGGCGAGTTCGTCGAGCCGCGGGTGGTCGACACGGTGTTGCAGGCGCTGGCCGACGAGCCGGGCAGCCTGCTGGTGTTCCTGCCTGGCCAGGCCGAGATCCGCCGTGTGCACCAGGCCTTGCAGGAGGCCCTGGGTGAGCGACGCGAGATCCTGCTGTGCCCGCTGCACGGTGAACTCGATCTCGCGGCCCAGCGCGCCGCCATCGAGGCGCCGGCCGCGGGCCTGCGCAAGGTGGTGCTGGCGACCAACATCGCCGAAACCAGCCTGACCATCGACGGCGTGCGGGTGGTGATCGACGCCGGGCTGGCGCGGGTGCCGCGTTTTGACCCCGGCAGCGGCATGACCCGCCTCGATACCCAGCGCATCTCGCGCGCCAGCGCCACCCAGCGGGCCGGGCGCGCCGGACGGCTGGAACCGGGCGTGTGCTATCGGCTGTGGTCCGAGGCCCAGCATGACCAACTGGCTGCCTACGGCAGCGCCGAGATCCTGCAGGCCGACCTTGCCGGGCTGGCCCTGCAATTGACCCGCTGGGGCGTGGCCCCGGCGCAGCTGTGCTGGCTCGACCTGCCACCGGCGGCGGCCTATGCCCAGGCCCAGGACCTGCTGGTGCGCCTGGGGGCGCTCAGGCCGGGGCAGTTGCTGGCGCTGACCGAGCATGGTCAGGCCATGGCCGAGTTGCCGGCACACCCGCGCATCGCACACCTGCTGCTGCGGGGCCAGGACCTTGGCCTGGCCCAGATGGCTTGCGATGTGGCGGCACTGCTGGGCGAGCGTGACATTCTGCGCGGGGCGGGCGCCGACCTGCACAGCCGGCTGGCCCTGCTCAGTGGCGAAACCCGTGTAGCCCGAGGTGGGCAGGGCGGGGTGCAGCGGGCGCGACAACTGTCCCGCCAGTACCGCAGCTACCTGCGCGGCAAGGCCGGCGCGGCCGTGGCCGACCCCGAACATTCCCGCTGGCTCGGTGCCCTGCTGGCGCTGGCCTACCCCGACCGGGTCGCCCAGCAGCGCCGTGCCGGCGGCGCCGAGTACCGGTTGGCCAACGGGCGTGCGGCGCTGTTCGGTGAGGCCGACGCGCTGATGAAGCAACCCTGGCTGGTGATCGCCGACCTCGGCAGCCGCCAGGGGCAGCGCGAAGAGCGCATCTACCTGGCGGCCGAATTCGACCCGGCGCTGTTCGACGACGTGCTCGCCGAGCAGGTGCGCCACGTGGATCAACTGGATTGGGACGAGCGTGAGAACGTGCTGCGTGCCGAGCGCCAGCGCAAGGTCGGCGAACTGGTGCTCAGCCGCGAGCCGCTGACCGGGCTGGGCGAGGATGCGCGTGCGCGGGCGCTGCTTGACCTGGTGCGGCGCAAGGGCCTGGAACTGCTGCCCTGGACCCCGGAACTGCGCCAGTGGCAGGCGCGGGTGGCACTGTTGCGCGGGCTGGATGTTGCGGCGGCAGGCCAGAGCGAATGGCCGGACCTGAGCGACGCGGCCTTGCTGGCCAGCCTTGAGCACTGGCTGCAACCCTTCCTGGGCAAGGTCACCCGGCTCAGTCATTTTGCCCAGCTCGACCTGTCGTCCATCCTGCGCAACCTGCTGCCCTGGCCGCTGCCGCAGCGCCTGGACGAATGGGCGCCGGTCCACATCGGTGTGCCCTCGGGTTCCAACATCCGCCTGGACTACAGCGAGACGCCGCCGATTCTGGCGGTGCGTTTGCAGGAACTGTTCGGCCTGGCCGAAACCCCGCGCATCGCCCAGGGCCGCCAGCAGGTGTTGCTGCACCTGCTGTCACCGGCACGGCGCCCGGTGCAGGTGACCCAGGACCTGGCCAATTTCTGGCGCAGCACCTACGCCGAAGTGAAGAAGGACCTCAAGGGCCGCTACCCCAAGCACTACTGGCCGGACGACCCGCTGGTGGCCGAAGCCACCGCGCGGGCCAAACCGCGCAAGTAGCCCCTAGGGCGGCGTCGGCAACAGCAGGCGCGCGCTCAGCGGCAGGTGATCGGAAATCTGCAGGGTGTCCTGCTGCAGCACCCGGGCGCTCAGGCGCTGCAGCTTGGGGCTGTGGAACAGGTAGTCCAGGGTGCGGTCCGGGCCGTTCAGGCGCGGGTCGTTGGGGTAGTGGGTCAGCCAGGCGCTGCGCTCGGCGCCACCGGCTTCGGCGTTGCTGGGGATCATCGGATACTTGTCCCACAGCAAGTGCAGGTCGCTGTCGGCGCCATAGTGCTGGCGCTGCTCGGGGGTGAGCCGGCGGTACTGGCCCAGCGGCAGCAGGTTGAAGTCGCCACCGATAAGCCACGGCGTGCCCTGGCTTTCCAGCTTGTCGAGCAGCGCGCCGAGCTGGCGCACCTGCTGGCGCTGGATATCGCTGCCGGGAACGAAGGGCGCCAGGTGGGTGTTGAGCACCGCCAGCGAGCCGCCATCACGCAGCGGCAGGTAGCTGGCCAGCACCGCCTGTTGCGGCTGCAGCAGGCGGCTCAGGGCGTTGTCGGGGGCCGAGGGCAGGGCCAGGCGTTCGGCCTGCTGGATGGGGTAGCGGCTCAGGGTCGCCAGGCCGCGGCCGACGCTGCCGAACACATGCCGGTCGGGCACGAAGTCCGCCTTCCAGTCGTAGGCCTGCACCGCACAGGGGTAGAGGTCGGCCAGGCGCTCGCGCAGCAGGGCCAATTGGTCCTGGTAGGCGCTGGCCTTGGCGTTGGTGTCCAGTTCCTGCAACAGCACGATGTCGGGGTTGTCGGCGCGGATCACCCGCGCCACTTCGTCGAGGTTGAACGCCATGTCCTGTTCGGTAGGGCGGGTGTCATTCCCCCGGCCTTCGTCATACCAGAACACGTAGCCCTTGCCGGCCAGGTACTGGATGTTCCAGCTCATGACCTTGAGCATCTGGCCCGGCACCAGCGGCGTGGCCGTGCCACGGCAGGCCACCGGCAGGGCCTCGCGCGGCTCGGGTTGCCAGCTCAGGTGACTGGCCAGCAGCCACAGCAGGGCAAGTATCAGCAGCAGGGTCAGCAGGGCATTGCGCAGTAGTCGGATCATCGGCTCGGCTTGGCGTCGCAGGTGAACCCGCAGCATACCCGAGCCGTTCGTCGCCTGCTTGGTTCAGCTCGGGTCGCGGGCCAGCGGCGGCTCGGTGACCAGCATGAACATGCGAAAGCTCACCAGGGTGCTGAACAGGGTGAGGAAGCCGTTGAAGCTGCCCACCAGCAGTTCCAGCCACAGCTCGGGCTCTTCGCCGATCAGGCTGCGGGTCAGCGCATCGATCAGCCACAACGGGATCATGGCCACGATCATGCACACCAGGATCTGCCAGAAGTGGCCCTTGCACAGCTCGAAGCTCTGACGCATGGCCGGCAGCGGTTGCAGGCCGCGCAGCACCAGCAGGTACTCGGCGAACACCAGGTTGACCATCACCCAGATGCCCGGAAGGATGAACAGCGCGCAGCCGGCCACGATCAGCAGCAGGCAGACGATCATCAGCAGCGCGAACGAGGGCCACAGGCGCAGCGACATGGCCAGCAGGTCGCGCTTGCGCGGCTCTTCACCCTGGCTGCGGGCGTCCAGGTAGAGGATCAGTGCGCCGCTGTAGAGCGGGTAGAACACCAGGCCCAGCAGCATGCCGTAGGCCAGGGTACGGGTCTGGCTGCCGAACTGTGCATAGATCGCCTGGGCCAGCAGCGTTTCGATGACGATCAGCGGCAGGCACAGCTTGGCGATGCTCAGCAGGTGGCGGCGGAAGAAATACAAAGAGTCTTGCAGAACGCTAAGCGGATTCATCAGTCGATATCGCAGTGACAGAGCAGGCCGCTACTTTAGCCCAGCGGTCGAACCTGAACAAAGTTTCATGCCGCGGGCCGATTGAATCGCCCATGCTGGAACCCCATCTAGTGCTCACCTGTAATCCCCCGGCTATCCAGTGAGGTCGCCCCATGAACCACGAAGAACAAACCTTGATCGACGGCCTGTTCGGCCGCCTCAAGCAAGCCGAGAGCGAAGGCGCACCGCGTGATGCCCAGGCCCAGGCGCGCATTGCCGAGCACCTGCAGCAACAGCCGTCGGCCCCTTACTACATGGCCCAGGCGATTCTGGTGCAGGAGGCCGCGCTCAAGCGCCTCGATGAACAGAACAGGCAATTGCAGGCCGATCTGAACCAGGCCCGCGCACAGGTGGCGGCCACTGCGCCGAGCAGCGGCGGCTTCCTGTCGAGCATCTTCGGCGGGGGGGCACGGCAACCCGA
The DNA here is from genome assembly GCF_029960155.1 of Pseudomonas sp. PS01300. Taxonomy (NCBI): domain Bacteria; kingdom Pseudomonadati; phylum Pseudomonadota; class Gammaproteobacteria; order Pseudomonadales; family Pseudomonadaceae; genus Pseudomonas; species Pseudomonas sp. PS01300. The sequence continues at coordinate 49,719 of NZ_JASCPN010000019.1, forward strand.
GCCGCAGCCGCAGCGCGCGGCCCAGCCGGCCCCGGCACCTGCCACCAGTGGTGGTGGCTGGCGTGAACCGGCCAGCGGCTTTGGCGGGCCCGGCGTGGCCCCTCAGCAGCAGGGTTTCAACGCCGCGCCCCAGGCCGCACCGGCCCGCGGCGGCGCCAGCAGCTTTCTGGGCGGTGCACTGCAGACCGCCGCCGGCGTGGCAGGCGGGGTGATGCTGGCGCAGGGCATCAGCAGCCTGTTCGGCCATCATTCGTCGCAGCCCCAGGAAGTCACCGAGATCATCAACGAAGCCCCGGCACCGGCCAGCGACAGCGGCTGGGGCGGCAACGACGAGCAGCGCCTGACCGCCGACAACGGTGGCTACGGCAATGATCAGGGCGGCTTCATGGACACCGACTACGGTGACGATGGCGGCGGCTTCTTTTCGGACGACGATTCCTTCGTCTGAGCCGCGCACATACCCGTACTGCCGTCAGGCTGGCATACTGGGCGCCGAAACGGCCCCGGTATGCGGGGCCGGCACCTGGCGTGACGAGGAAGTGCGGTGAAGAAGATTGCGGTGTTCGCCGATGTCCAGAACCTCTACTACACCGTGCGCCAGGCCTATGGTTGTCATTTCAACTACGCCGCCTTCTGGGCGCACGTCAGCCAGGACGGCGAGATCGTCGAGGCGGTGGCCTATGCCATCGACCGCGGCGACAGCAAGCAGCAGCAGTTTCAGCAGATCCTGCGCAACCTCGGTTTCACGGTCAAACTCAAACCCTATATCCAGCGCAGCGACGGCTCGGCCAAGGGCGACTGGGACGTGGGCATCACCCTGGACGTGATCGACGCCGCCTCGCGGGTCGACGAAGTGGTGCTGGCCTCCGGCGATGGCGATTTCGACCTGCTGCTGGAACGGGTGATCAACCGTCATGGCGCCGAAGCGGTGGCCTATGGCGTACCGGGGCTCACCGCCAACTCGCTGATTCGCGCCGCCACCCGCTATGTGCCCATCGAAGGCGCACTCCTGCTCAAGCACTGAGAGCTACCCGAGGTTTTTGTGGAACGTATTGCGGTCATCGACTTTGAAACCACCGGCATCTCGCCGGGTGCCTACTGCCGCGCCACGGAAGTGGCGGTGGTGATGCTCGAACGCGGGCGCATCGTCGATCGCTACCAGAGCCTGATGAATGCCGGCGTGCCGGTACCGGCCTTTGTCGCCGGGTTGACCGGCATCACTACCGCCATGCTGCGCAGTGCGCCGGCCAATGCGCAGGTGATGAACGAGGTGGCCGAGTTCGTCGGCAGCACGCCCTTGCTGGCGCACAACGCCTCGTTCGACCAGAAGTTCTGGGACTACGAACTGAGCCTGATCGGACGCTCGCGGGTGCAGTCGTTCGCCTGTTCGATGCTGCTCTCGCGGCGCCTGCTGCCGGCTGCGCCGAACCACAAGCTCGGCACCCTGACGCGCTGGGCCGGGCTGCCCGACACCGGCACCGCTCACCGGGCCATGGCCGATGCCGAGATGGCCGCCAACCTGGCCCAGCACCTGGCCGGCGAACTGCGCCAGCGCCACGGTATCAGCGAGGTAACGCACCCGCTGTTCTGCAGCCTGCAGAAGGTTCCGGCAGCCAAGGTTGCCGAAACCCTCAAGCGCTACCGCTAGGCTTTCTTGCCGTTGCTGTCGAGCTGGCCGAGCGGCACCCGTCGCTCTACCGCGCTGGACAGGATGATCGAGGTCTTGCTGAACCCGAACTGCGCCACGTGGTTGATCAGCTCTTCGAGTTCCGGCATCGAGCCGACCGCCGCCTGCATGATCACGCACGGATCACCGGTGACCCGGTGGCACTCGGTGATCTGCGGGATACGCGCCAGGTCCTCATAGGTCTGCTGGTTGCCGTGGCTGGCCAGGCGCAGCTCGATCACGCACTGGATCGGCAAGCCGATCCGGCTCATGTCGACCTTGGCCTGGTAGCCGGTGATGACCCCGCTGGCCTCGAGCTTGGCCACTCGCTCGGCCACTGCCGGGGCCGACAGGTTGACCTTGCGCGCCAGTTCGGCGAAGGAGGCGCGGCCGTTGTCGAGCAAGGCGGCGAGGAGCATGCGATCGTACTTGTCCATGGGGCGTGGGTACCAGGTGTTGAAACGATGGCGAAACGGGCAAACATCCGTTTTTTCGAAAGTCTGGTGGCCGTATAAACAGGGTTTGTAACTTAAAATTACCCGTTTGGCTTTCTAAACTACAGCTCCAAAACCCTGATTTCGAGCCTCCCATGCCTGCCTCCCGTCGCTTTCCGCTGGTGCTGATCGGTGCCTTCCTGGCCTTGTACCTGGTGTGGGGGTCGACCTATCTGGTGATCCGCATCGGTATCGAGTCGTGGCCACCGCTGCTGATGGCCGGGGTGCGCTTTCTGATTGCCGGCAGCCTGCTGTATGGCTTTCTGCGCTGGCGCGGGGTGCCGGCGCCCAGCTGGGCGCAATGGAAGGCCGCCGGGGCCATCGGCATATTGCTGCTCAGTTGCGGCAACGGCGGCGTGACCCTGGCCGAACATGCGGGCGTGGCGTCCGGGGTCGCAGCCCTGGCGGTGGCGACCGTGCCGCTGTTCACCCTGGTGTTCGGGCGATTTTTCGGGCACCGCAACACGCGTCTGGAATGGGCCGGTATCGGCCTTGGCCTGGCCGGCATCGGCCTGCTCAACCTGGGCTCCAACCTGCAGGCCAGCCCGCTGGGCGCGGCGCTGATCCTGTTTGCTGCAGCGTCCTGGGCCTTCGGTTCAGTCTGGAGCAAGAGCCTGCCGCTGCCGGCCGGGCCGATGGCCAGTGCCGCCGAAATGCTGGTGGGCGGCGCGGCGCTGCTGCTGGGCAGCGCGCTCAGCGGTGAACGCATGACCCAGATGCCGACCGCTGCCGGCTGGGGGGCGTTGCTCTATCTGGTGTTCTTCGGTTCGATCCTGGCCTTCAGTGCCTACATGTACCTGCTCAAGCATGTGCGCCCGGCGGCGGCCACCAGCTATGCCTACGTCAACCCGGCGGTGGCGGTGCTGCTGGGCATCCTGTTCGCTGGCGAGCAGATCGGCGTGGAGGAGTGCGTGGCGATGGCGGTGATCATCGGCGCGGTGGTGTTGATCGGCGTTCCGCAATGGCGCAAGGTGCCGGCCAGCGTAGCCACCCCGGCTGACGCCTTGAGGGGTGAGTTGTCCAAGTGAAGCGTCGTATTGCCATGGCAGGCTTGTTGGTTGGGATGCTGTCCGGTTGTGATGAACAGGAAGTCGGCCTGGAGTTTCAGGTATCGGTTATCGACAATTACGCCCACGGCCATGCAGACCGGTATTACGCCGAAGCGGTCCGTAACCTGCTGGCCGAACAGCAGATCGACCTGGCCCGAGTGGAAATGTGGGCCGATGACGAGACCCCTTGGGTGGTGAACCTGCGCATGCCAGGCGACGTATTGACCCCGGCGCGGCGTGAGGCTCTGCAGACGACGGTCGACGCCGTGCTGGCTGCGCGCCAGGCAGTCACCGGCAACGTCACCCTGACCCTCGCGGATCAACCTGACCAGCCGATCGCGTTGCGGTTGGCCTTCCCCAACGATGTCGCGATCAAGAGCCATCCTACGCTCAGCGAAGCGATGCGTTCGCTGATCGAGAACACGGCGCGTGGCGAGGTCGATTGCCGGGTCCCGGTGAGGCTCAGGGCCAACCTGCCCTTCGAGGTGCTCGACTACAGTCAGGGCGTGATGACGCTGCGCACCCCGGACCAGAAGCTCAGGCGCACGCCGGTGCGCCTGGAGTTCGCTGATGGCGGGTTGCGTAGTCAGGTAGCGCGTGGCCAGGTAGCCGTCAGCTTCAGCCGCGAGAAGGACCGCGACCACATGATCTTCGAACTGGGGTCGCTGGGCATGCACAGCTGGACGCCGATGTCGGCGCGCGATTCGAGCCTGAACGAGATCTACGGCCTGTGCCGTTCGCGCGCCAGCCAGCTGGGCAGGCCGCTGTCGCTGTTTGTCGGCAATGGCCTGGATCGCCTGACGTACGTGTACCTGCCGCCTGTGGATTGAAGCTCGGTGAACCCGCGCGAACAGGGTAAACTTGCGCCATTGCTGAATTCCCTAGACGGTATTGCCATGACATTCGCCAAACTTGGCCTGATTGAACCCTTGCTGCGCGCGCTCGAGCACCTCAAGTACACCACCCCGACACCGGTGCAGGCGGCGGCCATCCCGGCCGTGCTGGCCGGCCGCGACCTGATGGCGGCGGCGCAGACCGGCACCGGCAAGACTGCCGGCTTCGCCCTGCCACTGCTGCAGCGCCTGGTGATGGAAGGCGAGAAGGTCGCCAGCAACTCGGTACGTGCGCTGGTGCTGGTGCCGACCCGCGAGCTGGCCGAACAGGTGCACGCCAATATCGTCGAGTACGCCGAACACCTGCCGCTGCGCACCTACGCGGTGTACGGCGGGGTGAGCATCAACCCGCAGATGATGAAACTGCGCAAGGGCATCGACCTGCTGGTGGCCACGCCCGGGCGCCTGCTCGACCTGTTCCGCCAGAACGCGGTCAAGTTCAACCAGTTGCAGGCGCTGGTGCTCGACGAGGCCGACCGCATGCTCGACCTGGGCTTTGCCGAAGAGCTGCGCTCGATCTACGCGGCGTTGCCGGTCAAGCGCCAGACGCTGCTGTTTTCCGCAACCTTCTCCGACGAGATCCGCCTGATGGCCGGGCAGATGCTCGATGACCCGCTCAGCGTCGAGGTCAGCCCGCGCAACGTGGCGGCCAGCAGCGTCAAGCAGTGGGTCGTGCCTGTGGACAAGAAGCGCAAGCCCGAGCTGTTCATGCACCTGCTGCGCAAGCAGCGCTGGAAGCAGGTGCTGGTGTTCGCCAAGACCCGCAACGGTGTGGATGCGCTGGTGGAGCGCCTGCAGGCGCAGGGCGTGAACGCCGACGGCATCCATGGCGATCGCCCCCAGGCCACGCGCCAGCGTGCGCTGGACAGCTTCAAGGGGCGCGAGATCCAGATCCTGGTGGCCACCGATGTGGCGGCGCGCGGGCTGGATATCGACGACTTGCCGCTGGTGGTCAACTTCGATTTGCCGATCGTGGCCGAGGACTACATTCACCGTATCGGGCGTACCGGGCGTGCGGGCAATACCGGCGAAGCCATTTCGCTGGTGTGTGCCGACGAGGTGAACATGCTGTCGGCCATCGAGATGCTCACGCGCAAGACCTTGCCGCGCCATGAAGAGCCGGATTTCGTGCCGGAGCACCGGGTGCCGGAAACCGACGCCAGCGGGCAGGTGGTGAAGAAGCCGAAGAAACCGAAGAAGCCCAAGCAGGGCAGCGGCAAGGGCAGCCTGGGGCGCTGGACCGACAGCGGGGATACCCCCGCAGCCGCGCCGCAGGTCAAGCCGGTGCGCAAGGTGCCGACGTTCAATACCGGGCCGCGCAAGCGCAAGCCTTGATTGGGCACGGGCTGCGCTGCAGCCCTTTCGCCGGCAAGGCCGGCTCCTACAAGGGCTGTGCGTACCCTATAGGCGCCGGCCTCACCGGCGCAGCCACTCCAGCACCCCCAACCCCGCCCTTCGCCCACTGGCAAAGCACGCCGTCAGCAGGTAGCCGCCGGTCGGTGCCTCCCAGTCGAGCATCTCGCCCGCACAGAACACCCCCGGCAACCGGGTCAGCATCAGGTGCCGATCCATCGCCTCGAACTTCACGCCGCCGGCGCTGCTGATCGCCTCGTCCAGCGGGCGCGGTCGTACCAGCGTGATCGGCAACGCCTTGAGCACTGCCGCCAGGCGCGCCGGGTCGGCAAACACCTCGGGCCCGGTCAGCTCGCGCAGCAGCGCCGCCTTCACCCCGTCCAGGCCCAGCTGACCGTGCAGGTGCCTGGCCATCGAGCGCGAACCACGGGGTTTGCGCAGCGCCGCCTCGATCTTGTCCACAGGCCGGTTCGGCAGCAGGTCGAGCAGCACCGTCGCGCTACCTTCGCGGTTGATCGCTTCACGAATCTGCGCCGACCAGGCATACACCAGGCTGCCCTCGACGCCGCCCTCGGTCAGCACGAACTCGCCCAGGCGCGGCGCCTGGCCGGCCAGGCTCAGGGCGATGTTCTTCAGCGGTGCACCGGCGAACCTGCCCTTGAGCACGTCGCTCCAACCCGTTACCTCGAAGCCGCTGTTGGCTGCCTGCAGCGGCGAGATATCCACACCCCGCGCCTGCAGCCAGGGCAGCCAGGCAGCGTCCGAGCCCAGCCGCGCCCAGCTGCCGCCGCCCAGCGCCAGCACCACGGCATCGGCCTGCACGCTCACCTCGCCCTGTGGACAAGTGATCCGCAGGGCGCCGTCGGCATCCCAGCCGTGCCAGCGATGCCGGGTGTGGATAACTACCCCGGCATCGCGCAGGCGCTTGAGCCAGGCGCGCAGCAGCGGGGCGGCCTTCATGTCGCGCGGAAACACCCGGCCGGATGTCCCGACGAAAGTGTCGATGCCCAGGCCGTGGATCCATGCGCGCAGCGCGTCTGCATCGAAGCCGTCGAGCAGGCGCGCGATGTCGTGTTCGCGTTCTGCATAGCGCGAGATGAACGCGGGGTAGGCTTCGGAATGGGTGATGTTCATGCCGCCCACGCCCGCCAGCAGGAACTTGCGCCCCACCGAGGGCATGGCGTCGTACAGGTCTACCCGCACACCAGCCTGGCTGAGGACCTCGGCGGCCATCAGCCCGGCCGGCCCGCCTCCGATAATGGCAACGTGGGGGGCGGTGGTTGGGGGAGTATCGGTCATGGGCGGCTGCAGGCTGGGGATAAAAGAGCGGGCATTCTACCCGACACGGCCCCGCCCAGGCACTGTACAAAAAACGATCAGTACGGTGCAGGCCCCGTGCCACAAGGGCCGGATGGGCTTGCGCTCAGGTTATCCACAGGCAGCTCCACAGTCATTGTGGGTAATCGAGTACCCGTTGTGCGCTGTGGTGCAGGATGCCGTGGCGTCGGGCCAGGGCGTGGCGGTCCTTGCTGTAGCCGCCGCCGATCAGGCCAACCACCGGGATATCGCGCCCCAGGCAGTGGCGCAGCACGGCTTCGTCGCGGGCAGCGACGCCTGCGTCGGTCAGTTGCAGGTAGCCCAGCGCATCGTCCTTGTGCACGTCCACGCCGGCGTCGTACAGCACCAGGTCGGGCTGGTACAGCGGCAACAAGTAGTTCAGCGCGTCGTGCACCACCTTCAGGTAGTCGGCGTCGCCCATGCCGCGCGGCAACGGGATGTCCCAGTCGCTCTGGGCCTTGCGTGCCGGAAAGTTCTGTTCGCAGTGCAGCGACACGGTGATCGCGTCCGGGGTGTCGTGCAGGATGCGCGCGGTGCCATCGCCCTGGTGCACGTCGCAGTCGAAGATCAGCACCCGGTGCACGCGCCCGGCTTCGAGCAGGTAGCGGCTGATCACCGCCAGGTCGTTGAAGATGCAGAAGCCGGCCGGGTGATCGTAGTGGGCGTGGTGCGTGCCGCCGGCCAGGTGGCAGGCGATGCCATGCTGCAGGGCCTGTTCGGCGGCCAGCAGCGAGCCGCCGACCGCGCGCACGGTGCGCCGTGCCAGCGCTTCGCTCCAGGGCAGGCCCAGGCGACGCTGGTCTTCGCGGCTCAGGTCGCCATTCATGTAGCGCTCGATGTAGCCCCGCTCGTGGGCCAGGGCGAGGATGTCGCTGGGGCAGAGCTCGGGGCGCAGCAAGGCCGCATCGGTGGTCAGGCCGCTGTCGACCAGGTGGTCGCGCAACAGGCGGAACTTGTCCATCGGGAAGCGGTGCCCGGCAGGAAACTCCGGGCTGTAGTCGTCGTGGTAGATCAGGGGCAGGGGCATGGCAGCTTCTAACCGGGGCAGGCCTCGATCTTGCCAGTTGCTGTACAGCCAGCGCCAGCGATCTACACTGCGCGCAGGTTCTCGACAGGGGTGCACCCATGCTGGCTTCCTGGACGTTCTGGGCGATTCTGTCGGCGATATTCGCCGCCTTGACCGCCATATTTGCCAAGGTTGGCGTGACCGGCATCAATTCGGACTTCGCCACCCTGCTGCGCACGGTGGTGGTGCTGGTGAGCCTGGCGCTGATTCTGTTCGCCACCGGCCAGTACCAGTCACTGGGGTCGATCTCGCCGCGCAGCTACCTGTTCCTGCTGCTGTCGGGGCTGGCCACCGGCGCCTCGTGGATCTGCTACTTCCGCGCCCTGCAGCTGGGGCAAGCCTCGCAGGTAGCGCCTGTGGACAAACTCAGCGTGGTGCTGGTGGCGGTGCTCGGCGTTACTTTGCTGGGCGAGCGGCTCGACCTGCGTCAGTGGGGCGGCATCAGCCTGATCACTCTGGGCGTAGTGATGCTGGCATGGCGTTAGCGCGCAGAGGTGTTGCCGGTAACTTCAGCGGTGCCTGCAGCGCGGTGCGGCCATAGAAGCACAGCGCGGTCGGCAGGCAGGTCAACCAGACGAAGATCCCCGCCCAGAAGGTGTGCGACATGTAGTGCCAGCCCTGCATCACGCGGGTGGTGCCGTACACCATGCCCAGCAGCACGATGAATCCCAGCAGCTTGCGTGCGTGCGCCCAGCGCCAGCGGCGGGCCACGAAGTACAGCGCCATCAGGGTGAAGCCGCTGGAGGCATGCCCGCCGGGCCAGCAGCGCCCGTCACCGGCCTTGTGCAGCAGGTCGAACTGTTGGTACCACTCCAGGCGCGGATGGGCACCGCCGTAGAATGTGGTCTCTACCGGGCAGTACACCCCTGTGTGGCTCTTGAGGTAGTGAATGATGGCGGTGCACAGTGCGAATGCCACCACCACGAACAGCAGGTCGCGCCGGTGCCGGGTGGTGAAGCGCAGCACGCCGGCAATGCGGCTGCGTTGCAGCAGCCGGGTGGCGGCGGCCTGCGGATGGCGGGCGAAAAGCGGCCACACGAAGGACAACAGGGCGCCGATCAGTGCGGCTTCGCCTGTCCAGTTGGGCAGGACGCGGGGCCACTTGTGGGTCACTTTCTCGAACCAGGCGTCGTGCAGCAGGGTGAACTGGCCGCTGGCCGGGTCGATGAACAACTGGCTGAACCAGCGGTCGAGGCCGGTGAGGTCGAAGGCCACGAACACGACCAGTGCCAGCAGCAGGGGCAGGCCCAGGTGGGTGAGGTAGAACGACTGGCGTGGCGACATGCTCATTGCTCCGCCCTGGCCAGCAGCTTGCGCCATTCGGGGGCGTTCATGCGGCCGAGGATTCTCGGTTTGCCGCTGGCGCCCACCGAGACGAATACGGCTTCGGCGTAGGCGCTGGAGCGTTCGCCACCGGGCACGTTCAACTGGCGTTCGAGCTGGTCTATGCAGCCGCTGTGGGTCACCAGCACCAGGTTGCGCTCGGCGGCCTTGCGCGCCAGGGCGTTGTCGGCGAAACCCTTGTTGCATTGCTGCAGCCAGTCCTCACTGGCTGCCAGCTTGCCGAACATGAAGTGCGCGGTTTGCTGGGTGCGGGTCAGGGGGCTGGTCAGTATGTCGGCATGCTCCAGGCCCAGGCGCTGCAGCCCTTCGCCCACCTGCGCCGCAGCCTGGCTGCCCGCCTGGGTGATACCTTGCGGATCATCCAGGCACGGGTTGCGCGAGCGGTCGCAACGCTCGGCATGCCGCACCAGCACGATGACTTCACCTTTGGCCCAGTCGGCATACACACCGCTGTTGCGCATCTGTCTTTCGCTACCCAGGTCCACGATCGCCAACCCTCTGACCAGCCACAGGCTTGAAACGGCCAGTGCAAGCAAGGTGCACAGGCCCAGCAGGAACGTCGCCGAAGGCAGGCGTCGTCGTCGCCCCGGACGGGCTGGGATCAAGGTCTGGTCGTGTACTGCATCGTGCAACATGGGGCCGCTCCGGCTACCGCGAGAATGTGTGCACGGTAAGCAACGGCCTGTGGTGAATCGGTGAAGGCGATGTGAAAGCCTTGTGGGGCAAGGGGCAACAGCACGTTGCAGTTTCAATTCAATGAAGTAATAAGTTGTTACTCTCGGACATAAACTGAAACGCGGCGTAAATAATGTAAATCGGCTTTGAGTGATAATTGCTCGTAAATAGTATTGCGCATCATTTTCTGATGGTGGGCATTACCAATGGCACAACTTTCAATAAAAAGCCGTCGTTCTGAATCCGGTCATCTGTGTACTGCACTGGGGTTGGCGGTAGCCTCCTGGTCGACAGCCAGTATTGCGCAAACTTCCACACCGGCTGCATCGTCCACCGCATCGTCGGTGGAACTCGATGCCACCGATGTGAAGGGCGTGCACCATGAAACGTTCAAGGTCGATAACGCCTCCTCGCCCAAGTTCACCGCCCCGCTGCGCGACACGCCAAAGTCCGTGACCATCATCAATGAAGCGCTGATCAAGGAGCGTGGCGCCACGTCCCTGACCGATGTACTGCGCACCACTCCCGGCATCACCCTGGGCGCGGGCGAGGGTGGCACGCCACTGGGCGACCGCCCGTTCATTCGCGGCTTCGAAGCCAGTACCGATATCCAGATCGACGGCCTGCGCGACCTGGGCCGCGCCTCCCACGAGGCGTTCAACATCGAGACCGTGGAAATCGTCAAGGGGCCGGGCTCGGCCTACAGCGGCCGGGGTTCCACCGGTGGCTCGATCAACCTGGTGAGCAAGGCGGCCAAGGCCGAGGACTTCATTGGCGGCAGCTTTACCCTGGGTACCGACCAGCTGCGTCGCACCACCCTCGATGTCAACCAGTACCTGGGCGAGCAGGACCTGGCGTTTCGTCTCAACGCGATGAAGCACGAGGCCGACACCCCCGGGCGCGACCATGTCGAGGTCAGCCGCTGGGGCATTGCGCCGACGATCACCTGGGGCCTGCAGGGCCCGACCCGGGTCACCGCCAGTTACTACCACCTGCAAACCGACGACATTCCCGATCAGGGCCACCCGGTTTCGTTGATTACCAACAAGCCGGTGAAGGTCGACCGCGACAACTTCTACGGGCTGGTGGATCGAGACTTCCGGAAAACTTCCGCCGACCTTGCCACCTTCAGCATTGAACATGACTTCAATGAACACCTGAGCCTGCGCAATACCCTGCGCGGTGGCCGCACCATGCAGAACTATGTCATGAGCCGTCCGGTGTTCGCCAATGTGGGCCAGGAAGAGAGCGGGCTGGTGTCCCGGGGCTTTCGCCCGCGCAATGTGGTCAACACGTCGCTGATCAACCAGACCGACCTGTTCGGTACCTTCGACACCGGCACCATCAAGCACACTTACGCAGCCGGTATCGAAGTCAGCCGCGAAACCATCACCGACAAGGACAAGTACCAGGGCAACAACGGACGCCCGGGCGACCTTTACGACCCCAACCCGCACGACGGGGGCTGGACCCTGTTGCCGGGCACCGGCCAGGTCACCAGCAAGTACCAGACCGACACCCGCTCGCTGTATGTGTTCGACACGCTCGGCCTGCATGAGCAGTGGGACCTGAACCTGGGCCTGCGCTACGACGACTACGACGTGAAGAACCGCGTCGCCGGTGGCGCCGAGTCGTCCAGCGAGCTGTGGAACTACCAGGTGGGTATCGTCTTCAAGCCATTGCCCAACGGCAGCATCTACCTGTCCTACGGCACCTCGTCCAACCCGTCGGGCGAAAACACCCAGTCCGGTGGTGCCGATGGTGCCGGTGCCGGCAACCTCAACGGCAACAAGGCCAACCTCGACCCCGAACGCTCGCGCAGCCTGGAGCTGGGCACCAAGTGGGACGTGTTCAACGAGCAGCTGTCGCTGACCGCAGCGGTGTTCCGTACCGAGAAGACCAATGCACGCGTGACCGATCCAGTCTCGGGCCTGGTGGCACTGGATGGCGACCAGCGTGTCACCGGCCTGGAGCTGGGCGCCACCGGACGCATCACCGATGCCTGGGCGGTGTGGGCCGGCTATACCTACCTGGATGCCGAAGTGGTGAAGGCCGGTGGCAACGGCGCCAACGACGGCAACCAGTCCAAGTTCATCGCGCCCAACAGCTTCAGCCTGTGGACCTCGTACGACATCGATGCACGCTGGACAGTCGGCGCTGGCGCCAACTACATGGACGAGCGCTACATGAACGACGCCAATACCATCACCGTCGACGACTACTGGCGCTACGACGCGATGGTCGGCTACAAGGTCAACAAGAACCTCGACCTGCAGCTCAACCTGCTCAACCTGACCGACGAAACCATCTACGACGCCTCGCACGTGGGCCTGTTTGCCACGGTGGCCCCGGGGCGTTCAGCCGAGTTGACTGCCAACTTCCGTTTCTGAGGCTGGGCGCTCGGGCATTGCCTGCCTACGCTGTACACTGCAAGGCAGTGATCACGGAGCAGGCAATGACCCCGATACTTGAACTGGAGAGCGCGCGGCTGCGGCTGCGCCAGTGGCAGGACGACGACCTCGCCGAGTTCGCCGCCCTGTGTGCCGACCCACTGGTGATGCAGTACTTCCCGGCGCCGCTGAGCCGGGTCGAAAGCGCCGCACTGATTGGCCGCATCCGCGGCCATTTTGCCGAGTACGGGTTCGGCCTGTGGGCCCTGGAGCGCCAGGACAGCGGGGCGTTCATCGGCATGACCGGCTTGCTCAATGTGAGCTTCGATGCGCCGTTCACCCCGGCGGTGGAGATCGGCTGGCGGCTGGCGCGGCGCCACTGGGGCCAGGGCTTCGCCAGCGAGGCGGCCTGGACCTGCCTGCGCTGTGCGTTCGCCCAGCTGGGCCTGGACGAAGTGGTGTCGTTCACTACCCAGGGCAATCTGCCGTCGCAGAAGGTGATGCAGGCCATCGGCATGCAGCCCGATCCGCTGGGCGATTTCGAGCACCCGCGCCTCGAGCCTGGCCACCCCTTGCGCCCCCATGTGCTGTACCGGATCAACCGCGCCCAGTGGCAGGCCACCTTGCATGGCTGAATCGCAGAACATACAGGCCGCCAATGACAAACCCTGTATTATTTGCGCCCTGGGCCTTGCTTTGGAGAATCTCGAATGAGCCACGTGTTGGACGATCTGGTCGACCTGTTGAGTCTGGAGGCGATCGAGGAAAACCTGTTCCGCGGACGCAGCCAGGACCTGGGCTTTCGTCAGCTGTACGGGGGCCAGGTACTGGGCCAGTCGCTGTCGGCGGCCAGCCAGACGGTCGAAGAGGCGCGCCACGTGCATTCGTTGCATGGCTATTTTCTGCGTCCGGGCGATGCGTCGATGCCGGTGGTGTATTCGGTGGACCGCGTGCGTGACGGCGGCAGCTTCAGCACCCGCCGGGTGACGGCGATCCAGAAGGGCCAGCCGATCTTCACCTGCAGCGCCTCGTTCCAGTACGACGAGGAAGGCTTCGAGCACCAGGGCCAGATGCCCCAGGTGGTCGGCCCCGAGAACCTGCCGTCGGAAGTGGAACTGGCCGAGCGCATGGCCGATCAGTTGCCCGAGCATATTCGCGACAAGCTGCTGTGCGCCAAGCCCATCGAAGTGCGCCCGGTGACCGAGAAGGACCCCTTCAACCCCAAGCCCGGCGACCCGGTGAAGTACGCGTGGTTTCGTGCCGACGGCAACCTGCCCGACTCCCAGGCGCTGCACAAGTACATGCTGGCATACGCCTCGGACTTCGGCCTGCTGACCACTTCGCTGATGCCCCACGGCAAGTCGGTGTGGCACCGCGACATGCAGCTGGCCAGCCTCGACCATGCGCTGTGGTTTCACGGCAACCTGCGCGCCGATGACTGGCTGCTGTACGCCATGGACAGCCCGTGGGCGGGCAATGCGCGCGGCTTTGCCCGTGGCAGCATCTTCAATCGCGCCGGGCAGCTGGTGGCCTCGTCGTGCCAGGAAGGCCTGATTCGCCATCGCAAGGACTGGGCATGAGCCTGCGCTCGATTCGCCACTGGGTGTTCGACATGGACGGCACCCTGACCGTTGCCGTGCATGACTTTGCGGCCATTCGCGTGGCGCTGGACATCCCGGCGCAGGACGACATTCTTACCCATCTGGCGGCCCTGCCTGCGGCAGAGGCGGCGGCCAAGCATGCCTGGCTGCTGGAGCACGAGCGCGAACTGGCAGTGGCCTCGCAGGCGGCGCCGGGGGCGGTGGCGCTGGTGCGCGAGCTGGCGGCGCGGGGCTGCCGGCTGGGGATCCTGACGCGCAATGCGCGCGAGCTGGCGCATGTGACGCTGGAGGCGATCGGCCTGGCCGACTGCTTCCCGGTGCAGGACATCATCGGCCGCGACGAGGCTCCGCCCAAGCCGCACCCGGGCGGGCTGCTGCAACTGGCCCAGGCGTGGGACGTGGCACCGGCGCAGATGGTGATGGTCGGTGACTATCGCTTCGATCTGGACTGCGGGCGTGCGGCGGGTGCGCGCACGGTGCTGGTGAACGTGCCGCAGAACCCGTGGCCGCAGCTGGTGGATTGGCATGCGGCTGATTGTGGGGTGTTGCACGGGATGCTGGAGTAGGTCCGTGCGGGCCTCTTCGCCGGCCTTGCCGGCGAAGAGGCCCGGATCATCGACCCAGGCCTTCGATCAGAACGCCCAGCGCGTAGTCAGCATCAGGTTGCGCGCTTCGCCATAGTAGGTGGTGTCGAAGTTGCCCAGCCCGGCCAGGTAGCGTTTGTCGAACACGTTGTTGGCGTTGAGCGTGAAGCTCAGGTGGTCGTTGTACTGGTAGCGGCCCATCAGGTCGACCAGGGTGTAGCCACCCTGCTTGATGAAGGTGTAATCCTTCACCGTAGGGCTGTAGATCTGGCCGTAGAACGCGCTCTGCCAGTTCACCCCGCCACCCACCGTGACCTTGTCCAGCGCTCCCGGCAGGCGGTAGGTGGTGAACAGCCGCAGCAGTTGCTCAGGCTTGGTGGTGCTCATCGGCGAGCCGAAGATGCGCTGGTGGTCCTTGTCGCGAGAGCGCGCATAGGTATAGCCGGCCGACAGGTTCCAGCCCTCCTGCAGTTCGCCGGCAATCTCCAGCTCCACGCCCTCGGTGGTTGCGCCGCGGGTAGCCTTGTAGATCCCCTCGTTGGTGTTGGTGGTGCCGGTCTGCACCGCCACGTTGTCCTGCTCGATACGGAACAGCGCCAGGCTGGCATTGAGCCGCCCCTCGAAGTAGGCCGCCTTCAGCCCTGTCTCGTAGCTGTCGCCCTCCACCGGATCCAGCGGGGTGCGGTTTGCGTCCTTGTAGGTCTGTGGCTGGTAGATCGAGGTGTAGCTGGCATACACCGAGTAGGTGTCGTCCAGGTCATACACCACGCCGGCATATGGGGTCACCACGCCATGCTGCTTGTAGCCGGCCTGGTTGTCGCTGAAGTACACCGGGTTGAGGCCGTCGTAATCGTAGTTGTCGTTGTACTTGAAGGTGCTGACGCGGGTGCCGAGGATCAGCGACAGGTCGTCGGTGGGGCGCAGGCGGGTGGCGATGTACGCGCCGTTCTGGCGCTTGGTCTGCTCGTACTTGCCGTTTTTCGGGAAGTCCGGCACGCCGATCTTGCCGTTCCATTCGTAGATGTTGCCCGGTGTGCCGCCCAGGCTGGTGTCCCAGGTGGCGCCGGTCTGGCGCGAGTTGGCCGCGTTGAAACCCATCACCAGGTCGTGCTGGCGGCCCAGCAGGGTGAAGGGGCCGGACAGGTTGATGTCAGCCGTGTTCTGCACCCGGTGACCTTCCCAGCGGCCCCAGAACATGAACATGCCTTCGCCCGTGGCACGGTCGGGATTGCCGCCGCTGGCGGAGGCAAGGCGCGTGTCGTGGTCGCTCTGCAGCTGGTTGACGCTGAGCTTCAGGCTCCAGTCGTTGGCCAGCGCCTGCTCCAGCGAGGCGAAGTAGGTGCGGTTCTGGAAGTCGCGACGGCTCCAGTCGGCCCCCGGGTTGAACCGGCGCGAAAAGTCGGTGCGTCCGCCATCGGCGAAGTACACCGGGTTGCCGGTCCAGGAGGTGCCGCGCGGGGTGGTGGTCTGCTGGTCGATACCCACAGTCAGCAGGGTGTCGGGGGTGACGTCGACTTCGAGGATGCCGTAGTACACCTCTTTCTTCTGCTGGTAGTGGTCCTGGTAGCCCTTCCTGTCCTGCTGCGCGCCGACGAAGCGCCCGCGCACGCTGCCGCTGTCGTTCAACGGGCCGGAAACATCGCCTTCGCCACGGTAGTCGTCCCAGCTGCCGGCGCTACCCGACAGCGAGGCCTGGAACTGCGCGGTGGGTTTCTTGCGGATCAGGTTGACGGTGGCCGAAGGGTCGCCGGAACCGGTCATCAGGCCGGTGGCCCCCTTGAGCACTTCGACGTGGTCGTAGATCGCCATGTCGACATGCGCGGTGCCTTCATCGTACACGCCGTCGTAGATGGTGTTGACGCCGTCGTACTGGAAGTTGGTGATGGCCAGGCCACGGCTGGAGAATTCGGTACGGTCGCTGTCGTAGGCCTGGGCGGAGACGCCGGGGGTGTTGCGCAGCACGTCGGTGATGCTCTGCGCGCCCTGGTCATCCATCTGCTGGCGGGTGACCACGGTGACCGATTGCGGGGTTTCGCGGATCGACAGCGGCAGCTTGGTGGCGGTGCGGGTGGCGGCGGTGGTGTAGGCGCCGGTGTTTTCGGTGGTCTCGCCAAGGGTATTGCTTTCGATGCTGGTGGCCCCCAGCTCGACGGCGCCGCCGTTGCCGGCTGGCACCAGCACGTAGCCGCCATTGGACTGGCGCTGGGCCTGCAGGCCGCTGCCCGCCAGCAGTCGCGCCAGGCCTTCATCGATGCTGTAGCTGCCCTGCAGGCCCGCCGATTGCAGGCCCTGGGTTTGCCGCGCATCGAACGACAGGGTGATGCTGGCGCGGGTGGCGAACAGGCTCAGCGCGGTGCCCAGCGGGCCTGCGGCGATCTGGAAGTGGGTGCTTGCGCTTTGTGCCAGGGCGTTTGACGGCAGCACCGCCAGCAACGGCAACGGTGCCAGCGGCAGGCTGAACAGGGCCAGGTGGACGGCGCGTAGCAGAGGGCGAGGCGCTCGCGGGCAAGGGGCGGACATGCAGGTTTTCCTTCGATTGGCTGGGCAGGGTCGCGGCTTTTTTTTCCGCTTTAACTGCGTAGCCGAATGAGAATGAAAATCGGCAACCCGGTTTTCGATGTTTTTTCAGACCGGCTCGACGCTCACCCAGTACCGCGTGAGGTAGCGCACCTTGACCGGCAGCGAGGTGCCCAGGTTCTGCAGGACGGTGTCGGTATCGTCGATGCGAAAGGCGCCGGACAGGCGCAGGTCGGCAATGCGCTCATCGCAGCGCAGCAGGCCGGGACGGTAGCGGCGCAGCTCGCTGATGAAGTCGGCCAGGCGCCACTCGATCACGGTCAGCATGCCGTCGGTCCAGGCACCTGTGCCGGGGGCCGCGCTACCGACCGCTCCGAGTTGATGCGCGTCGAAGCTCACGCTTTGCCCGCTGTCCAGGCGCAGCACTTGCCCGGGCTGATCGGCGGGGCGGACCTCCACGGCGTGCTCCAGTACGCTGACCCGGCTCAGGCCGCCCTCGCTGTGCACGCTGAAACGGGTGCCCAGGGCGCGGATACGGCCTTCCGGGGTTTGCACCAGGAAGGGCCGGCCTGGGGCGTCGGCGGCGGTTTGCACCATGATTTCGCCGCTGTACAGGCGCAGCAGGCGCTGCTGACCGTCGAATTCGATATCCAGCGCGGTGTCGGTGTTGAGTTCCAGTTGACTACCATCGGCCAGTGTCACGTGGCGGCGCTGGCCCTTGCCGGTACGCAGCCCGGCCATCAGCTCGCGGCCCGTGTCGCTTTCGCGCACGGCCCAGCCGGTGATGCCCACGCCCATCAGCAGGGCCAGGGTCTTGAGCACGGCGCGGCGTCGCGCGCGTACGCCGGCCAGGGTCGGCAGGGCCACGTCGGCGGGCAGGCGGCCAAGCTGGCGCTGCAGTTTTTCCACCCGCGCCCAGGCCTGGGCATGGGCCTGGCTCTTGCCCAGCCAGTCCCGCCAGGCCTGCACCTGGGCCTCGCTGGGCTGCGCGGCATTGAGCTTGACGTACCAGCTGGCCGCCGCCTCCAGGGTTGAGTAGTCCAGGGGCTGGGCCATGTCAGTCGTCCGTCAGCAGCAGGCAGTGGGTCATGGCGCGAATCATGTGTTTTTTCACCGTGGTCACCGACACGCCCATGCGCTCGGCGGTGGCCACGTAGCTCAGGCCCTCGAGCTGCACCGCCAGGAAGATCTGCCGGGTGCGTTCGCCCATGCCGTCGAGCAGGGTATCGACGGCCACCAGGGTTTCGAGAATCAGCAGGCGCGTTTCGGGCGACTCGACGACGCGCTCCGGGCGGGTGGCCAGTTCGGCGAGGTAGGCCTGTTCCAGGGCCTTGCGGCGAAACTTGTCGACCATCAGCGCATGGGCGATGGCGCCCAGGTAGCTGCGCGGTTCACGAATGGTCTGGGCATTGCGTGCGGTCAGCACCCGGATGAAGGTGTCCTGGGCAAGGTCTGCGGCATCGCTGGCGTTGCCCAGGCGCGCGCGCAGCCAGCTTTTCAACCAACCGTTGTGTTCGCTGTAGAGCGCGTGCAGGGCAGCGTGATCGGGTGCGGGCATGGCGCGGAGGATACTGAGTAATTGATAATTAGTCGCATTATTGTGGTTTGCCGGCGGATTGTGCAAGTGCTGGTGCTTGACCTGCGTCAGGCACGGGCGAAGACTGGTTGACCCTTTACAGACACGAGCGAGGCGCTTCCCATGAGCCACAAGGCCATTTACGTTCAACCCGGCGGCGGATATCACAAGGTGCAGGTGGGCACGTGCGAAGCGCCGGCGCCGCAGGCGGGCGAGATCACCGTGCGCCTGCGTGCCAACTCGCTCAACTACCACGACTTTGCCGTGGTCAGCGGCATGTGGGGGCCTGCCGAGCCGCGCATTCCGATGGCCGATGGTGCCGGTGAAGTGGTGGCCGTGGGCGCCGGGGTGAGCGAGTTCGCTGTCGGTGATGCGGTGGTCAGCACCTTCTTCCCCGACTGGCTGGATGGCGCGCCGCTGATCGAAGGCTTTGCCACGGTGCCGGGCGATGGCATCGACGGCTATGCCCGCGAGCAGGTGACGGCCCGTGCCACTTCGTTTACCCATGCGCCCAAAGGTTGGAGCCACGCCGAAGCGGCCACGCTGACCACTGCGGGCTTGACCGCCTGGCGTGCACTGATGGCCGACGACGCACTCAAGCCAGGCGACACTGTGCTGGTGCAGGGCACCGGCGGGGTGTCGATCTTCGCCTTGCAGTTCGCCAAGCTGGCGGGCGCCACGGTGATCGCCACCTCCTCCAGCGACGCCAAGCTCGAACGCCTCAAGGCCCTGGGCGCCGACCACCTGATCAACTACCGCACCACCCCTGCCTGGGGCGAGCAGGTGCGCAGCCTGACCCACAATCGTGGTGTGGACCATGTGATCGAGGTGGGCGGCCCGGCCACGCTGGAGCAATCGATGATTGCCGCGCGCATTGGCGGGCACATCTCGTTGATCGGCATCCTCACCGGCGTGGCGGGGCAGTTGCCGCTGGTGCAGGCGCTGGTGCGCCAGTTGCGCCTGCAGGGGGTACTGGTAGGTAGCCGTGCCCAGCAGCAGGCCATGGTGCGCGCCATCGACGCCAACGGCCTTCGCCCGGTGATCGACAAGCACTTTGGCCTGGAGCAGATCGCCGATGCGTTCCGCTATCAGGAAACCAACCAGCATTTCGGCAAGATCGTGCTGGATATCTGAGGCACGCCCCGACACGACAAAGCCCGCTTCTGGCGGGCTTTGTCGTGTCTGGCGGTTGAGGTCAGAAGTCGTAGCGCACGTTGGCGGTAAAGGTGTCGGCATCGAAGCCGCTGCTGGTCAGGTAGTTGTACGACCCGCCCAGGCTCCAGGCACCGACGCGGTAGGTTGCGCCCAGGCCCAGCTCGTAGCTGTCGCGCGCCGGGGTGGCGCCGCGGGTGGTGAATGGCGTGCCACCCAGCACGAAGGTGGAGGTGGTGCCGGCCTTGTCGCCGATGAAGTCATGCCAGGCCATCAGCTTGGCTTCCGGCTCCAGGCTGCCCACGCCCAGGTCGAAGGCGGCTGCCAGGCGTGCGCCCAGGCCCATCTCGCCGATTTCGTAACGCTGGCTGCCGACGTTGAGCGCCGCCGAGCTGCCTTTTTCACGGTACGAGTCGATCGAGACATTGGCGTAGCGCGCACCGATCTGCGGCTCGAGCACTACCTGGCGGTCGAGCTGGAAGGTGTAGCCGGCCAGCGCGTTGACGCCGAAGATCTCGCTGTCGTAGTCGGCCTTGGCGCGGCTGCCGGCGATGTAGCGTTTGGACTCGTTGTCGTTCCAGCCGTACATCACCGAAGCGTCGACGAAGTAGCTGTCGAGGGTCCAGTTGCCGTACAAGGTCAGGGCATGGCCGCTGACATCGGTCTTGTTGCCCCGGTCGGATTTGACGTCGCTGGTCAGGTAGCTGTACGCCAGGCCCACGGTGGTATCGGGGTCGAGCTTGCCGTCGGCGCCCACGGCGATGCCGTTGGTGTTGGCATCGTAACCGTCGATACCGTGGCGACGATCCTGATCGGCATCGCTGGACAGTGCCTGTACCCATACGCCAGTGCCCGACAGGCCTTCACCGGACGACAGGCCGTTGCGGGCATTGCTGGAGCGGCGGGTGACGGCGTTGCCGACCAGGGTCTGGCTGCTGGTGGCGGCATTGATCACGCCGCGGCTGACATCCGGGGTCAGGGTTTCGGCGAGACTGGCCAGTTGCGCATCGCTGCTGGCGTTGGCGAAGGCCTGGAATACCGGATCGCTTTCGCTGAGCTGGCCCATCACGGTGTTCTTGAACGGTTGTATGGCATTGACCGCATTGCGCGAAGCACGGGCGCCGAGCAGGTTCTGCTCGATCGCTTCATCGCTGCGGGTTGCGACCAGCGCCTTCACATCCTGGCCCTCGATGCCGAAGTTTTTCACTTCGAGCAGCGCCGAGGACGAGACCACCGACAGGTTCTGCGCCTCTTCCCAGGTGCCGGAGTTCAGCAGGGTGTAGCGGGTGCCCTGGGCCGGGGTGCGGAAGTCGTCGGAGCGGGCTTGCAGCTCGATCTGGCTACCTGCGGAGAAGTAGGTGTTGCCGGTCACCTTGAGAATCGGTGAATCGGGCAGGGTCGTGTTGTCCAGCAGCAGACGCAGGCGTGCGGTGTCGCTGTCGAGGTCGAGATCGCCGTCCAGCGTGGTGTGCGGCGCCAGCAGGGTCAGGGTGCCACCGTCGATGTCCACGTAGCCGGCACGGATGGTCGAACCGCCGAAAGCCACGTCGCCTTTGACCAGCACGCCACTCAGCCCCAGCAGATCGCCTTTTACCTGGCCGCCGGACCAGTAGAAGTACGACTGCGCGTTGCTGTCTTCGGCCAGAATCGCCGCAGTGCCGCCTTCGAGCAGGCCGGCGGTCTGGGTGATCGAAAACAGATTGCTGCCGCTCAGGTTGACCAGATGGATGCCGATGCCATCTGCCGAAATGGTGCCGCTGTTGTTGATGTTGCTTTTGTAGGGCGGGGTGATGGACCCGCTGAAGACGGCATTCTCGACTTCGATACCGGCCGAGTCGGCGCCACGCGCGGTGATGGTGCCGCTGTTGATGATGCTCGACTGGGTGGAGGTGATCATCATGCCGTTGGCGTTCTGGCCCGTCACGGCAATGCTGCCGCTGTTGATCACATCACCGGCAATCTTGGCCAGGTACAGGTCCAGGCCCATGGCGCCTTCGCCGGTCACGTTGATGCTGCCCTGGTTGACCAGGTT
The DNA here is from genome assembly GCF_029960155.1 of Pseudomonas sp. PS01300. Lineage (NCBI taxonomy): Bacteria > Pseudomonadati > Pseudomonadota > Gammaproteobacteria > Pseudomonadales > Pseudomonadaceae > Pseudomonas > Pseudomonas sp. PS01300. Next base: position 71,449 of record NZ_JASCPN010000019.1, read on the forward strand.
GCCGCCGATGCTGGAATCGAGGGTGAGGGAAATGGCCGAGGGAATATCGGTGGCACTCGCCGCGCTGAGGTTGATCGCGCCGCTGTTGGTCAGGTTGCCCAGCACGGTGACATCGATCAGCTCGACGCCGGCGTTCTGCGATGTGCCGCTGAAGGTAGCGCTGCTGAAGGTATCGCCGTTATTGCTGTAGGCACCGGAGCTGAGGTCGTGATTCAAGTCGATAGCGGGAGAGGCATTGGCCGTGGCTGTAGCAGCGGCAATGGAAAGCGCCAGCAGTGAGCGGCGCAGCGATGCAGTATTCAAGAGGGTGTCCCTTCCAGGGTCGGACGGGACAACCAGCGCATGCTGCGTCTGTATCGGCCATCCCTGCCAGCTTGTCAGTGAGTGCTGAATCAAGCGCTGGGTACTGTACAGGATGGTTGTAGGACAATTCAGCAGCAAAAGCCGGGTAGGCTGCTTTTCACGGAAAAAATGTGAATCAGCCGGCATCTGTAGGGAAAACAGGCAGATTGGCGGGAATTTAATGGGTCGTGTGGGGTCGACCGGTGTCGTCCTGGCGAAAGCCAGGACGTCTTGCAACCGCAATCAGGCGAAGCTGATGTTGATGCGCTGCTGGCCGTAAACGACTTTGGCGGCAGAGATCAGCTGGTGCGGGCTGCTAGTTCGGTTGCCAAGCATATCGGCCTGGCATTGGATTTCGAGAGGGCAGGTTCGATGCAATTTGTGACGCGCCGATCAGCGCGTCACTGTGCATTGCTCAAGCCTGGGCCAGGCGGCCGACGCGTAGCCAGCCAAGCACGACCGCGCCAATCAGCAGGAAGCCCAGGTAGCCGAACAGCGGGTAGACCTGACCCACCAGGCTGACGAACCCGACCAGGCTGCCAACGAACGCCAGGGCGCCGGCGGCCGCCGAGCCGATGCGGAACGTGCGGGTGCCCGCTGGCAGCAATCGCGCCGAAAAGGAGTACAGGGTGCCGACGGCGGTGTTGAGGATCATCAGGAAAATGACCACGGCCATCACCAGGCCAAGCACCGGTGAAATCTCGGTGGCGATGGACAACATGGGCATGGGCAGGTCGGCCACGCTGTCCAGGCGCGACAACAGCCCCAGGCTCATCACCAGCATCAGCACCCCCAGCAACGCGCCGCCGAAGATGCCACCCCAGATGGCGTGCTTCTCGGTCTTTGCGGTGCCGCCCATGATCGACAGAAAGGGCACCCCGGCCACGATGTTGTAGGACACGTACAACAGCGCCCCCAGCAGCCAATGGCTGGCGCCGGCGTCCTGCTGGCTGGCCAGCTGATCGAGCTCGCCGAAGCTCAGGCCTCGGGTGGCCACACCATACAGGGCCACCGCTACTGCCGTGAGAATCAACAGCGGGGTGGCGGCGCCGATCATGCCAATCACCTTCTGCACATCCAGGCACACGATGGCGACCACGATCACGGTTACCGCCAGGCTGCCGAACAGGGCCGGGATGCCGAACTGCTGCTCCAGCAGGGCACCGCCACCGGCCAGCATGACCACGGTCACCGCAAACATGAAAAAGGTGATCATCAGGTCGACGAAGGCGCCCAGGTAGCGTCCGCACAGGGCGTTCACGACGTCTTTATGGGAGCTGGCCCGCAGGCGGCTGCCCATGCCTGCCAATGCCATGCCGAGAAAGATGAACAGTGAGGCGCTGACCACTGCCCCGAGCAATCCCCATACGCCGAAATCGACGAACATCAGCAGCAGTTCCCGACCGGAAGCGAACCCGGCGCCGACAATCACACCGACGAACGCGCCGGCTATTTTCAGGCTCTCTTTCATGACGATTTCCCTCGAATTATTGTTGTTAGGGCTTATGGGGCGGGCCACTTTCCGTGGCCATGCCGGGGCATCGCAGTGGCAGGCGGCAAGGGTGTGCTAGCGGGCGCCGACCCAGGCCTGGACTTCGATCTCTACGTCGACCCCCAGTGCCAGCTGGCTGCCGCCGACCGTGGAGCGCACCGGAAAACCATTGTCGAAGTAGCGCTTGTACACCTCGTTGAAACCGGCGAAATGTTGCATGTCGGTCAGCCAGACCGTGGCCTTGACCACCTGATCGAACCCCACACCGCACTCGGTCAGGGTTTCGCCGATACGGCTCATGACCGCCTCGGTTTGCTCGCGGATATCCCCGAGCACCACGTTGCCCTGTGGGTCCATTGGTACCTGCCCCGAGAGAAACAGGAAATCGCCGACACGGATGGCCTTGGAGAACGGGTAGGGCAGATGGCTGGGGTAACGCTGCAGTTGTTCGGACATGGCATTGAACCTCGTGGGTGATGAATGATTAACGCAAGCGGGCAGGTGCCAGGCGCTGTGGCTCGACACCTTGATGAAGCAGTGTTTGGGGCAGCGGCTGATCGAGCAACTGTGCGCAGGCCAGTTGCGACACGCCGGCCGCAGACTGGATGCCATAGCCGCCCTGTGCCGCGAGCCAGAAGAAGCCTTCGCGGTGATTGTCCCAGCCGACCACCAGGTCGCCATCGGCGACGAACGAGCGCAGGCCGGCCCAACTGTGACGCGGACGGCGGATGGTCAGGGAGGTGGCGGCCTCGATGTGGTAGATGCCGGTGGCGATGTCCAGCTCTTCGGGCATCACGTCATGGGGCGGCACGGGGTCGGCGTTGGCCGGGGAGCCCAGCAACTGGCCGGCATCGGGCTTGAAGTAGAAGCTTTCGTCGATGCCGATCACCGTGGGCCAGCGCGAGAAATCCATGCCCTGGGGGCCGTCGAAGGTAAAGGCTGTGCGTCGGCAGGGCTGCAAGCCGATGGGCTTCACGCCGCACTGCTGCGCAACCTCATCAGCCCAGGCGCCTGCGGCATTCACCAGCGTGCGCGCGCGCAGCTGGCGACCGTCGGCCAGGGTCAGGTGCCAGTGGCCGCCTTCGCGACTGGCGACGCTCAGTTGCGCATCGCATTGCAGCACACCACCGGCACGGCGCGCGGCGCGCAAGAAGCCCTGGTGCAGCGCATGCACGTCCAGATCGCGGGCATCGGTTTCGAGCATCGCGCCAACCATTGCCTCCGGGTTCAGGCACGGCACCAACGCGAGCGCATGCTCGGTATCGATCAACGACACATTGCCAGCCTGTGCTGCACCGGCAGCGAAGGTCTGTTCCAGCAGAGGCTGTTGCCCCTGGCCTGCGACATACAGGCAACCGCGAGGCTCCAGCAGCGCATGCTCGGTGAAATCAGCGGGCGGTTGCTCATAGAAAGTGCGGCTGGCGCGGGTCAAGGCCTGGATCTGCGGTGTTCCGTAACTTTCCATGAACATGGCTGCGGAACGACCGGTGGCGTGATAGCCCGGCTGGCTCTCGCGCTCGAGCACCACGACCCTGGCTTGCCCAGCCAGGCGATAGGCCAGGGAGGCCCCCGCAATACCGCCGCCAATGATGGCGAAATCGAAACATTCGCTGTCGTGCATACCGAGGTGCCTCCTGTTCCGAGTGGGAGAAGCAATGTCTTCGCCGCTGTTCTTGTAATTCTCAGATACGAGAAATGTAAGATATGAGAATTTTCCAGTCAACCTATTACCTTGAGGTATTATTTTTGGCCCTTGCCCGGCTTGGCCCAAGGCATTGTTTCCGTATGGCAGAGAAGTTTGCATGAGCTCCGATCCAGTCTCGCGTTCCCCGGCCCACCCCTTGATAGATCGCGCCCAGGTGGGTGCCCGTCTTCGTGTCATACGCAAGAACCAGAAACTCACGCTCAAGCAATTGTCCGAGCGTTCAGGCGTGGCGTTGTCGACCCTGTCGAAGATGGAGCTGGCGCAGGTATCGGTGAGTTACGAGAAGCTGGCGGCGGCAGCGCGGGCATTGGGTGTGGACATCGCCCAGCTGTTCAGCCCGGCCAAGGTGAGCGTGGGGGCGGTACAGCCCACGGTGGTGAGCACGGCCATCGATACGGCGGCGGGTTACAGCACGGGCAACTACGAGTACCACCCGATGGCGGGGGATTTTCCCGGGCGCAACATGACGCCGATGTATGCCCGTATCTGCGCGCGTGAGATGAGCCAGTTCGAAGACTACATTCGCCACCCCGGGCAGGAGTTTGCCGTGGTGCTTTCGGGCCGTGTGCGCATTCAGTTCGAAACGGGTGAATCCGTCAGCGTTGGTTGCCGGGAGACGGTGTATTTCAACAGCGCGATCGGGCACATCTACCTGGCTGAAGGCGAGGCGGGGAGTGACGCCGAGGTGATGGTGGTAATGACGGAGGTCTGACCTTGTGCTCGGCAGATTCCGAAAGCCATGGGGTGAGTGCCCCATGGCTGGCCGTTCAGGGGGTTAGCGCGACGCCCAGGCGTTGAAGCGTTGCTCCAGTTGTTCGCCATGGTCGGCCCAGAACAGGGGGTCTACCGGCACCTGCTGGGAAAGGTTCGCTGGCGCGGTGGGCAGTTCGGCGATGCGGTCCTTGTCGAGCAGTTGCATGGCCTGCAGGTTGGCGGCGCCGTAGTCGATATGTTCGGCGAAGCTTTTCTGTTGCGCGGGGTCGAGCGTGAAGGCAATGAACTCGCGGGTTTTCTCCTGGCGTGAAGCGCCCCGCGGGATAGCCCAGGAATCGAACTCGTAGAGGCCGCCGGACCAGACGATGTCCAGGTCGTACTTTTTCTTCTGCTTGGCCGAGAGGCGGCCGTTGTACACCGAGCTCATCACCACATCCCCCGCGGCGAGATACTGAGGTGGCTGGGCGCCGGCTTCCCACCACTGGATATGCGGCTTGATCTCATCCAGCTTGGCGAAGGCGCGGTCCTGGCCTGCCTTGGTGGCCAGCAACGTGTAGACGTCAGCGTGCGCTACCCCGTCGGCGATCAGGGCGAACTCCAGAGTCGATTTGGCCAGCTTGCGCAGGCCGCGCTTGCCCGGGAATTTCTCCACATCCCAGAAATCCTTCCAGCCGGTGGGGGCTTGCTTCAGCTTGCTGGTGTTGTAGGCCAGCACCGTCGAGTACACCAGGAACCCTATGCCGCAGGGCTGGATGGCCCCGGGAACGAAATGCTTGGTATCGAGGCCGATCTGAGCTGGGTCCAGCGTCTCGAACATGCCCTCTTCACAGCCCCGGGCGAGCTCGGCGGACTCCACCTCCACGGCATCCCAGGACACGCTGCGGGTATCGACCATGGCCTTGACCTTGGCCATTTCGCCGTTGTACTCGCCGGAAATGATCTTGCTGCCCCGGGCTTGTTGCCAGGGCTTGTAGAAGGCCTTTACCTGGGCCTCCTTGTTGGCGCCACCGAAGGAGACGATGGTGAGGTCGGCCGCGAGGCCGTGACTGGCAGTGACTATCCCCGTTGCGAGTGCTGCGAATTTCAGAGCTTTGATCATTATTGTTATCTCCTACTGTTCAAGGGTGATTGCACATCACTCGAGACACCGGGATCAATCGGTCCTCCCAGCCGAGAGACATCCGGTTCTCGTTCCATGCGCTGCAGGGCAAACCGCACAGCCAACAGCAAGGCTCGCCACGCAGCGCAGTGTTCTCCTAAGGTGGTTTTGTGGTGCCCTAAGGTTTCATGGGGGTAAGGAGGGTAAAAGCTGACTTTTTCGATTCTTGGATTGGGGTTTACTAAACTATGAATGGATGAGGGGGTTCAATTGTCACTCCCGGATGTGCTGACGATTTTTGCCATGCGATGTCATACAGGCATGAAAAAGCCCGCGCTTGGCGGGCTTTCTGGGATCGTGTCAGAGGCTGTGTGCGTACTTCTCATCAACCTTGCGTCTTTCAAGCGTGTACTGCTTCAGGTCGATTTCATCCGTGGCCAGCCTGGAGTCGAGATTGTCCATCTCGCTTCTTTTCAAGTTGGACACGTGCGCTTTAGAGGCTTGATAGTTGATCGATTCTGCAGCGTCATACCCGCTGACAGGGTCCCATAAGATCGAGATGGGCCAGAGCAAAAGGTTGACCACGCCAAACCCGTAGGAGCGCCCATAAAAGGAACCCCCGCCAGGCAGGAGGCCAAGTGCGGCTGTAGTGGTCTAATGATTCCGGACACGCATTTAGGCGAGAATGCTCGCCATAGAGAGGTGTCTGATGACCAAGCAACGTCGTACCTTTACGCCCGAGTTCAAACGCGAAGCTGCCAGCCTGGTGCTCGACCAAGGCTACAGCCACATCGAAGCA